>JBATFU010000143.1:0-8583 GCA_049665065.1 Woeseia sp.
CGCCCAGACCGTCGATGATGTACTACGTGCAGATCTGCGGCGGTTAGAACTGGCCCAGGCTTCGCAGGAGCGTATTAATAATGTGGTGGACGGCACGCGTTCTCTGACTGATCAGTATCGAGCGATCAACAAAGAGATCGAAGGTTTGCGCGTTTATAACCGCCTAATGAGTGCGCAAGTCGCAGGCCAGACGGCCACTCTGCAAGAGATCGCGCTGTCGATGGACCAGGTGGACGTCATTAATCGGCAGATTTTCCCGCTGATGACGCGGATGATCGACGGTCTTGAGCAAAGCGTGCAGCTTGATATTCCATTCCTGCTTGAGGAGCGCGTAGAGCGCATCGACAAGCTGAATGAAATCATGGAGCAGTCAAACGTCAGCGTTGCGGAGAAATTCCGCAAGGTGATGGAGGCCTACCAGATCGAAATGGATTACGGTTCATCAGCCGAGTGGTACAAGCAATCATTGGAGATCGGCGGCACAACGCGCGATTACAATATGCTGCGCATCGGTCGTGTCGGTTTGTACTTCCAGTCGGATGATTCGCAAATAACGGGTCAATACAACCAGGAAACACGCCAGTTTGAATTGGTCGACGATTCTAATCGCAGCGAAATCCGCAAGGGTTTGCGGATGGCACGCCAGTTGATTGCGCCTGAGTTGTTGTTATTGCCGATACCGGCACCGAAACCTGCCGGGGAGGCTTCCTAAAATGAAACGTTTAGCACTTTTAATCGTCGTCAGCGTGCTCGGAATGGGCGTCGCCCAGGCACAGGAAGCCGCTGGCAGTATGGGCGAGCTGCTCAAAATGATCGAACGTGGTCAGGCTCGCGATTCCGCTGAAGCAAGGCAACGCGAGGCAGAGTTTGCTCGTCGCCGTACCGAGCAGCAGCAGATTCTTAATCAGTCGCGAGCCGAACGTACCGCTCAGGAACGTGAGAGTCAGCGCCTGGAAAACCTGTTTGCCGCCAATCAGCAGCAAATAGTTGATGCGCGCGCCCAGCTCGATGAACGCCTCGGCGCTCTCAAAGAGCTTTTCGGCGTACTGCAAACGGTTTCGGGTGATGCGCAGGGACGCTTCAAAACGTCACTGACGAATATCCAGTACCCGGACCGCGGCGAATTCCTCGTTGAACTCGGCAGCAAGATGGCCGGTGCCAGCGAGCTTGCCTCCATCGAAGATATCGAGCGTCTTTGGTTTGAACTGCAGCGCGAAGTTGCGGAGCAAGGCAAGATCGTGAATTTCACGACAGAGTTTGCAACCGCCGATGGCGAGCGTGTGACGGATGAAGTAGTGCGAGTAGGCGTGTTCAATATCGTGTTTTCCGATGGCTACCTCACCTACGATCCAACCACTGAAAACATCACAGAGCTGCAGCGTCAGCCGGAACAGGCTCGTTATACCGGTTCTACCGCTGATCTGGTTGCCGCAACCGGAGAATCCGGCACTGTTCGATTCGGTCTCGACGTAACGCGCGGCAGCATCCTGTCGTTGCTGGTTGAGTCGCCGACCGTAATGGAACGCGTCCATCAGGGTGGCATCGTCGGCTACTGCATCATTGGTCTGGGTATTGTCGGCCTCTTAATTGCCCTCTGGCGCTGGATCGGCCTCTCCAGTGACAGCCGCAGAGTTAAAGCGCAGCTGAAGAGCGATTCTGCCAATACAGACAACCCATTGGGTCGAGTCCTCGCTGCCTACGAGTCGAATCGGAACGCAGATACCGAGACTATGGAGCTGAAACTCAGCGAAGCGGCATTGAAAGAAATGCCGGGCCTCACAAAGGGACTCTTGTTCATCAAGGTTATCTCTGTCGTGGCGCCACTGATGGGCCTGCTTGGAACCGTGACCGGTATGATCAAGACCTTCCAGGTGATAACGCTTTACGGCGCAGGCGATCCGAAGATGATGGCAGGTGGTATTTCACAAGCTCTCATGACAACGGTACTCGGCCTCGTCGTGGCTATCCCGATGGTGCTTATCCACACGCTCGTCAGTGGTCAGAGCCGGAAGATCGTCAATATCATCCACGCGCAGAGTGCAGGCATCGTTGCACAGCACTCTGAAAAGCACGGCTAACGCTGAGGAGAGAGACGATGCATTGGTTGTATGACAGCTTTGAGGCCGTCCGGGATTTCGTGGAGCTCGGCGGCCCCGTCTTGCGCTGGATTGCACTGACCATCTTTGTCATGTGGACGTTGATTATTGAGCGGATCCTGTTCTTCCGTTCAAGTATGAAGCAGATGGCAGTCGAGGCTCTCCAAACCTGGGAAGCGCGTCCGGAACGCAAGTCCTGGAACGCGCATCGTATCCGCGAGGCCATGATTTCCAGGTTCTCCATGGCATCGACTCGTTCTATCCCGATGATCCAGACGCTTGTCGCGCTTTGTCCGCTGCTCGGCTTGCTGGGCACCGTCACCGGCATGATCAAGGTTTTCCAGGTCATGGCCGTGTCGGGTTCGGGAAATGTGCGAGCAATGGCGGCCGGTGTGTCACAGGCAACGGTACCGACGATGGCGGGAATGGTTGGCGCTCTTTCGGGAGTTCTGCTGGTTACACTATTGAGCCGCCGTGCGGCACGTGAGACTGAATTCCTCGAGGATTCGCTCACCATGGACCATTAAGGGTAATTAACGATGAGTAGAGCAAGAAACGCAGGAATGGGCGGTGATGAGGAAGAAGCTGCAATTGACCTCACACCCATGCTGGACGTGGTCTTCATCATGCTTATCTTTTTCATCGTTACCGCGTCTTTTATTAAAGAGGCCGGTATTGACGTGAATCGTCCGGATGCACCGACATCCGAGCGAGTTGAGGATGCCAACATCCTTATCGCGATCAGCCCAAACGATGAAATCTGGATTGACCGTCGCCTTATCGATCCCCGTGCAGTTCGCGCGAATATCGAACGGTTGCACGCCGAGAATCCGAAGGGTTCTGTCGTGATCCAGGCGGATAAGAAATCGACCAACGAAATGCTGGTTATTGTCATGGATGCAGCACGCCAGGCTGGCGTATATAACGTGTCCATCGCCGGCAACAAAGACTAGGAACTGCGGTCCAGATTCGGAGTCATACTAACTATGGCTCCGGATCGGTCGTCCTGGTAAGAGCACGCCACCGGCGTTACAGGAGATTGGAATCATGGTAGGTCGTTACGTATTCGCAATTGTGGTCGGATCCGCGGTGACGCTGGGGCTTTTGTTCGTCATGCAATTGCTGATCGCAAGTGGTCAGGATGCATTGAGCGAACCGCGCGAGCGCCACACGCTCGAGTTCGTACGAGTCAAACGGAATGAGCGCGTCAACACCGAAGATCTGACTCCCGAAAAGCCGCCCAAGCCACCGGAAGTGCCGCCGGAAATGCCGCCGCAGGACATGGACAGCATTGATCCGAACGCGCCCACGATCAACGTACCGCCACCGACGGTCGCCCAGAACGTCGACATTGGCGGTCCCGGCGGTATGAATATCGCAGAAGGCGATTACCTGCCGATCGTGCGTGTCGCTCCGGTTTACCCGTCCCGAGCATTGTCACGTGGAATCGAGGGCTATGTTGACTTGTCTTTCACCGTGACGACTGCCGGTACGGTTAAAGATCCCATTGTTTTGCAGTCAACCAGCAGCCTGTTCGATCGCGCTGCGACCCAGGCAGTACTCAAGTTCAAGTACAAGCCCCGCGTAGTGGACGGTCAGCCCGTCGAAGTACCGGGCGTGAAGACCAGAATCACTTTCAAGATTGAGGAATGACCTTGCCGAGTCGCGTAGGTTTCCAGATTCGCAATGGGTCAAATGAAGGATAAATTAGTGATGAAATCCGACAACAATCTGCTACTTAAATTGTGTTTGCTAGTACTTGGTACAGCCTTTTTTGCAAGCGCCGCGTTGGCGCAGAGTGATGAAGAGGAAGATACAACCAAGACCAAGCAGGCTCAGGCGGTCAGCAAGAAAGTTTACGATCGTATTCAGCAAGCTCAGGAAAAAGTTGATGCCAAGGATTATCCGGGCGCATTACGTATTCTGAATGACCTGCGCGGTTCGGACTTGACTGACTACGAACAGCAGAACGTCCTGAATTATCTTGGTTTCGTTTATTACAACATGGACGACATCAAGCGGGCGATGCAAACCTACGAAGAGATGTTGCGGATCGAAACTATCGAGCCGCAGATCAAGAAGCAAACCACGTACACGCTGGCCCAGCTCAGTACGATGCAGGAAGACTATAACAAGGCCCTGCGGCTTTTAGACCAGTGGTTTGTACTTGAAACAAATCCGCCCCCTGATGCTTACATTCTTTATGCGCAGAATCTCTACCAGGTGAATCGCTTTAAAGACATGATCAAGCCGATCGAGACCGCCATAAGTGTTGCGCAGAAGCGTGAGACGGATGTGAAAGAGGATTGGTATGTACTGTTGAATTTTGCGTACTTTCAGCAGGAAGACTACAAGAAGGTCCGTGATATCCAGAAGATTTTGCTCGTTAACTGGCCGAAGAAGCGCTACTGGTTTTCGCTGGCCGGCGCCTATACCGAACTTGGCGAGGACAAGAATTTAATCGCTGCATACGATGCTGCCAATACGCAGAACCTGCTTGAGAAAGAAAACGAGTTTGTCACGATGGCTCAGTTGTATATGCAGGCGGAAGTCCCGTACAAGGCAGCTACACTTCTGGAACAGAAAATAGCAGACGGCGTTGTCGAAAAAAGCGCACGTAATTACCGCCTGCTGTCACAGGCCTGGCAGCTTGCGATGGAGGACGAGAAGGCAATTCCCGCATTACAGGCTGCGGCACGTATGGAAACGGACGGCGAATTGTTCGTCCGGCTTGGCAATGCTTATTTGAATCTCGGTGAGTATGCAAAGTGCGAAGAAGCTGTCCGCTCGGGTCTGGAAAAGGGTGGATTGAAGAGCCCGGACAATGCGCAGATCTCGCTTGGCATGTGTCTCTACAACCAGCGCGAATATCAGAACTCAATCCGCGCGTTTCGTGAGGCTGGCAGAAGCGAACGTTCCAAGCGAGTTGCCAATCAGTGGATCAGCGTGATCGAGAGCGATATAGAGCGCAACGAGCAGATTCGGCTCGCGGAAGCCGCAGCGCGCAAACGTACTGAAGAGCTGGAAGCGCGGCGTAAAAAGGCCGATCGCATTTAGTCTGACGAATCAGATAAATTAAGCATGGCCCGGCCGATGCCGGGCCATTTTTTTATGCCCTGTGCGTTGCGGGTTTGACCCTGCAAGATCCGGCTGACTAGAATACCGCGCTTGTTTTTGAGGAACAGAAGTAGATGCCAAGAGTTACCTACATCACGCCGGACGGTGAGCGTCACGACGTAGTCGTTGAAAGCGGCTATACCGTCATGGAAGGCGCCATAAATAATAATATCGACGGCATCGTTGCGGAGTGTGGCGGCGCCTGCGCCTGTGCAACCTGCCACAGCTACATTGATGAGGCATGGTTAAGCAAGCTGCCGCCCATGGATGATATGGAAGACAGCATGCTGGACGCGGCTTACGAGCGGAAAGACAACAGCCGCCTGACCTGCCAGATCGAAGTTAACGATGACCTCGACGGGCTGGTTGTCCACGTCGCGGAAAACGATTCCTGAGCTAGCGTAGCCCGGTTTCGTGCCGGCCGATGACCATGCGCTGGATCTCGCTTGTGCCTTCGTAAATTTCCGTAATCTTGGCGTCGCGAAAATAGCGTTCCAGCGGCAGCTCCTTGCTGTAGCCCATGCCGCCGTGTATCTGCAATGCCTCGTTCGTGACGAACATGGCGGTTTCCGATGCGAAAAGCTTCGCGATACTGCCGTTCAGGGTATTTTTCGCGCCCGTTTTGCGACCCTGCATTTTGAGCCAGGCTGCCTTGTAAACCAGCAGGCGAGCAGCCTCTATGCGAACCTTCATGTCGGCAATCTTGTTCTGGATGGTCTGAAACGATCCGATCGGCGCGCCAAAGGCGTGCCGTTCGCGGGAATAGGCGACAGCAGCATCGTATGCGGCCTGTGCAATACCGAGTGCCTGCGCGGCGATTCCGACGCGGCCGGCATCAAGCACCTTCATGGCGATCGAGAATCCCTGGCCTTCCTCGCCCAGCAGGTTTTCCTTCGGGCAGCGGAAGTCTGTTAATTCGATTTCACAGGTGGCAGAGGCACGTATGCCGAGTTTTGGTTCAGTCTTGCCGCGCTGAAAACCATCTTGCTCGGTATCTACTATGAAGGCACTAATTCCACGCGATCCACGCGCGTCCGGATCCGTCTTTGCGAACAGCACGATGTAACGGGCCACAGGCCCGGAAGTGATCCAGGACTTTTTAGCGTTGATCACGTAGTGCGATCCATCGTCGGCGAGTATTGCCCGTGAACGCATGGCCGCCGCATCAGAACCGGACTGCGGCTCGGTGAGCGCATAGGCACCGTTTACGGCGCCTGAGGCAACGGGCACCAAATACTGCTTCTTCTGGCTTTCGGTGCCGAATTCGAGCAGGGGCACTCCGTAAAGTGTGTTGTTTACCGACACGATGACCCCGTGGGCGGCGCAGGCGGCCGAAATTTCCTCAATGACCAGTACGAAGCTGATGCTGTCCAGTCCGGCACCGCCATACTCTTCGGGAATTTCTACGCCCATAAAGCCAAGCTCGCCTGCCTGGCGAATGGTCTCCACCGGAAACTCTCCGCTGACGTCGAACCGGGCGGCAACCGGCGCAATTTCTTTCTGTGCGAATTCGCGAGCTGCAGCCTGAATCATTTGCTGCTCGTCAGTAAGTTCAAAGTGCATGGCATCTCCTGTGTGATGCGAGATTATACGTTTGCTGGTCGTAGTTGACTGTACTTCAGTCGCGGTAAACCAGCTATCGGCAGGCAGGGCATGACGAACGGGTCGTTTCAGCATACCATTGCACCACAGTGCATCTGACCCTGTCAGGTGCGAATTCATTCCTTCTATTTGCAACGAACCGGAGAAGCTGTATGACGATCAAAGCAGGCGAGAAAATGCCGTCGGGAGTATTCGGCGTGATGACAGAGGCGGGGCCGGGTGCCATGTCAACGGACGATTTGTTCGCAGGCAAAAAGGTCGTCCTGGTTTCTGTCCCGGGTGCGTTCACCCCCACGTGCTCGATGAATCACTTGCCTGGCTTTGTGGATAACGCTGATGCCATCGCAGGAAAGGGTGTCGACACCATAGCCTGCATGGCTGTGAACGACGTTTTCGTCATGCATGCCTGGGGCAAGGATCGCGGTGTTGGTGACAAGGTCACGATGCTCGCCGATGGCAATGGCGAATATGCGCGCGCGCTCGGACTGGAAATGGACGGTACCAAGTTCGGTATGGGCATGCGCGGTCAGCGCTTCGCCATAATTGTCGACAACGGTGTGGCAAAGCACGTCGCCGTCGAAGCACCCGGCAAGTTCGAAGTCAGCACTGCGGACGCAATCGTCGCTGCATTGTAAGAACGCGCCGGTGATTGAGCCCCGCGGGCACGATCACCGGCGACACCTCGATCAGGACGCGAGTGCTTCCTGCAGTTCGGGGATGACCGTGAACAGATCGCCGACCAGGCCGATATCAGCAACGTCAAAGATTGGCGCCTCTGCATCTTTGTTGATGGCGACAATCGTGCCCGCATCCTTGATGCCGGTGAGGTGCTGAATTGCCCCGGAAATACCGATAGCGATGTACAGGTCAGGGGCGATGATCTTGCCTGTCTGGCCAACCTGCATTTCATTGGGGACATAGCCCGCATCGACAGCGGCACGCGACGCGCCGACCGCCGCGCCAATACTGTCTGCAAATTTGTAAATGATTTCAAAGTTTTCGGCGCTGCCGAGCGCGCGACCGCCTGATACGACTTTGGCCGCGGTCTGCAGGTCAGGGCGATCGGATGAACCGGCCTGTAGTCCAACGAAGCGCGTGTGCTGCGGGATGTCGCAGTCGACCTTGCGGTTCTCAATAGCAGCATTATTATCAGTTGACGCCGCCTTGTACGAGGCCGTTCGCACAGTCGCGACCACCTTCGTGTCTGCAGCCACTTCCACCGTAATAATCGCGTTGCCCGCATAAATGGGGCGCTTGAATGTATGCGAGCTGAGGACTTCCATGATGTCGCTTACCTGGTTGACGCCCAGCAATGCGGCCAGGCGCGGCATCAGGTCCTTGCCAAACGTCGTCGATGGACCAAAAACGTGCGAATAGTCACCGGCAACTGCGGCAATCTGCGGCGCCGCCGTGGCGGCCAGCAGCTGTGCGTTTGCCGCGTTGTCGACCTGCAGCACATTGCTGACGCCGCTTATCGCAGCCGCTTGTTTTGCAAGGTCCGCGCCGTCGTCCGCCAGTACGACTATGTCGATAACAGCACCGTCGATGCCGGCAGCACAACTAACGCACTTCGCGATACTGGGGTTTAGCTTCGAGCCGTCGTGTTCGGCGACGATCAGAATTTTGCTCATTACAGCAGTCCTTTGTCTTTAAGAGCACTTACCAGGCCGGCGACGTCTTCAACCATGATGCCTTTCTGGCGCTCCTGCGGTGGTTCGTACGCGATTGTTTTCATACTGGAATCGAGATTCACGCCAAGGTCCCCGAT
>JBATFU010000144.1:0-12807 GCA_049665065.1 Woeseia sp.
GTCTTGAAAGCTGCTCTTGATATCACGTACCGGTATGCGCGCCGCATTGTCATTGGCATCGTCGGCGCTACGGTACTGCTGGTGGGCGTTATCATGATCGTCACACCAGGGCCGGCCTTCGTAGTAATTCCGATCGGTCTCGCGATACTCGGGCTGGAGTTCGCCTGGGCAAGGCGCTGGTTGCAAAAGGTTCGCGAACGCATCAGCGAAGAAACCAGCAAGCGGCGCACTCGCAATGCGGCCCTGCGGCGGGGCGACAACCTCGATCCTTAGGTTTCTGCTGGGCAAAAAGAAGGGGAGCCAGGCATCGCACCGAAAGCACGCGCCTGGCTCCCCAGTGTTCGCAGCATGAGGGGACATGCCGCCGGACTTTCGCCCGTTACACCGCGTCAATGCGGTGCGCTGTCGGGGCGCACGCCCGGCCATCAGGGGGGGAGAGTGGCCGGGCGGCTTGGTGCCGCCGAAAGTTTCTTGCTCGCGTATCAGTCGCCTGACATCGGCTGGGACACCCGAGAGGGTAATTCCACGTCGAGATCCAGACGCGTTGACGCGCTGATGCGTAACAACGCATCGGTTACCGCTTCGCGATGGGCGGAATCCGCCTGCTCGCGGGTTTCCTGCTGTGGCGCCGCGATCGCCTTGGCGTCGCTGGCGGGCTCGGCATTAGCGCCGAACGATCCAAGCAGCAACGTGCTGAGCGTTATCGCGTAGCGAATCGTGCTCATTTCAATTTTCATTACATGCATCCTCTGCAAAAGCCCTGCGTACAGTCCGTCGCCAGGGAAAAAAACAACTTCACGGCTTCCAATGCAGGAGTCGTGCCAACTCATCAAGTCCATAAAAAACAATTAGTTAAAGAACATTCACCCTTACGAAATTCCGTAAATTACGAAAAGTCGGGATATACTTTCACGAGATTTCGTATAAGATGCCGCGATGCCTGCAACCGACTACCAATGGCTCTTTCGCCGTGCGCCTGTCATGGCCACGTCAATCGGCGATGACGGCCGCTATCTCGATCTGAATGACGCGTTCCTCGAGCGTCTCGGCTTTCTGCGCGAGGAAATGGTCGGCGAGCGGCCGTCGCGCTTTGTGACCAGGGAAAGTGCGGAGCGCATTGAAAAAGAATTCCTGCCAACGCTGCGGCGCACCGGCAAGCTCAAGAACAAGCCGATTTCCTTTGTCGCGAAGGACGGCGAAATTGTGCACTGCGCGACAAACTCAATCGTTGAGCACGACAAACAGGGCGCGGCGATTCGCACCATTGCGATGTATAGCGAACTGGATTCACACGCGCAGGCCAACCTGAAGTATCGCCAGCTCTATCGCGCTACACCGGCGATGCTGCACACGGTGGATGCGAATGCCTGCATTGTCACGGTAACGGATCACTGGCTGCGCAAAATGGGCTACGCGCGCGAGGAAGTCGTTGGTCGTTCTATCACCGAATTCTTCAGCGAGGCCGATCGCGAGCGCATCACGAGCGGCCGCCTCAAGGAATTGCTAAGCGCGGGAGAATTCGAGAACGAGGCGCGACAGATGGTCACGCGAGATGGCCAGGTGCTGGAACTGCTGATGTCCGCCATCTCGGAACGCGACTCGAGTGGCAATATCGTGCGCATACTTGTCGCATCAAAAGACGTCACCGAGCGCAACCGGGCAGAGCGTGCACTGCGTGACTCGCTCGCCGAAAACGCCAAGTTGCGCGATGAGCTGGAGCGCGAACGCGACTATCTGCGCGAAGAAGTGAACGTCGCGATGAACTTCGGTCGCATCGTCGGCCGCAGCGCCGCGCTCAAACACATGCTGTCGCAGGTAGAGGCTGTTGCGCAGACGCCCGCCAGCGTGCTGATCCTTGGCGAGTCCGGGGTTGGCAAGGAGCTCGTTGCCCGCGCTATCCACGCGCAGAGTCCGCGAGCCGATGAGCCGCTGGTGAAAGTGAACTGCGCGTCGATTCCAAAAGACCTTTTCGAGAGCGAGTTTTTTGGCCATGTGAAGGGCGCCTTTACCGGCGCGCATCGTGATCGCGTCGGGCGCTTCCAGCTTGCCGATGGCGGCACCATTTTTCTGGACGAAGTCGGCGAAATCCCGATCGAGCTGCAGGGCAAGCTGTTGCGAGTACTGCAGGAAAGCGAGTTCGAGCGGGTTGGCGATGACATCACGCGTTCGGTTGACGTGCGGGTTATTGCTGCTACCAATCGCGATCTCGATGAACTCGTTATCAACGGCGAGTTTCGCGAAGACCTGTACTACCGACTCAGCGTGTTTCCCATCAGCGTGCCGCCGCTGCGGCGCCGCAAGGAAGATTTGCCGCAGCTTGCGCAACATTTCCTGGACAAGACATGCGAGGATTTTGGCCGCAAGCCGATCAAGCTGACCAATCGCCAGGTAGCTGCCATCAACGCCTACGACTGGCCGGGCAACGTGCGTGAACTAAAAAATGTCATCGAACGGGCCGTCATCCTCTCAAAGGGCGGTACGCTGCGTCTCAATCTGTCGATGCCAGACACAGAATCTGTCCTTGACCTGCCAACACCCGCAACCCCGGGTGGCGGCGATGCGGTGCTTTCAGAGCAGGAACTACGCGAGCTGCAGAAGAGCAATTTGCTGAAAGCATTGCAGCAGACGGACTGGCGAGTGTCGGGAAAGGGCGGGGCAGCGGAGCTGCTTGGCCTGCGGCCCACGACGCTGGCAGATCGCATAAAATCGTTCGGTCTGAAAAAGCCCACACTGCAGCAGCGGAGTCAAATTGCGTCCTGACAATTCGCAGAAGAGAACCGGGAAGCCACGTCGATGTCGCTAGCGCCACGTTCGGTCTGCAGGTCGCTGTGCACCCTTGCCGTTTGCGCAGTGCTCTGCGTGCTGCACGCGACCGGCGCGCAGGCGGACGATGAGCTGCCGGCCGAAGTCCGGGCTGTGCTGCAGCATCGCAATATTCCTGCCGACGCGCTCAGCATCCAGGTTGACAACCTGACGCAGCGCGAGACTTTTCTCGCGTGGAATGCGGATGTTGCAAGAAACCCGGCGTCTGTCATGAAGCTGCTGACGACGCTCGTAGCGCTGGATTCGCTGGGCCCGACGTACACATGGAAAACGGAAGCCTACCTGCTTGGCGAGCTCAAGAACGGCACGTTGCATGGCGACCTGTTGCTCAAAGGTTACGGCGATCCGTACCTCGTCACCGAAAGGCTTTGGCAGTTGCAACGCGAACTGCGTGCGCTCGGGTTGCAGCATATCGACGGTGACCTGCTGCTCGACGACAGCTATTTCGAGTATGACGACTATGATCCGGCCGCGTTCGATCGCGAACCGTTGCGTGCCTACAATGTTGCGCCGAACGCCCTGATGACCAATTACAAAGTCTTGCGATATCGCTTCGCGCCTGCTGGCGATTCTGTCGATATCACGCTTGATCCGTCAATCGAGAACGTTGCCATCGTGAATCGGCTGAAGGTGCGTGCCGGCGCCTGCCGTGGCTACCAGCGCGGCATACGCATTGACGCCAACGAGGAATACGATCATTTCGAATTCTCAGGAAACTTCCCGTCGGGTTGTCGGCACTATTCGATGGATCGCGCGGCGTTGAGTCACAACGCCTACACCTTCGGCCTGTTCAAATCGCTGTGGCAGGAAGCGGGCGGCACGCTCACCGGCGGCTTTAAGAACACCAAAGTGCCTGCAGGCGCCGAGCCCGATCTTGTTTTTGATTCGCTGTCGCTTGCTGATGTCATCAGCAAAGTGAACAAGCACAGCAATAACGTAATGGCACGCCAGCTTTTGTACACCCTCGGGGCGGAGTTCAAGGGCGCGCCAGGCACGGAAGCCGGCGGTCGCGAAGTCGTCGCCGACTGGCTTGCGCGCCACGGTATGAATTTCCCCGAGCTGAAACTGACGAACGGCGCAGGCCTGTCGCGCGAGGCACGGATCACTGCGCAACACATGACCGCATTGCTGCGCTATGCCTATGCGAGTCGATACATGCCGGAATACCTCTCGTCGATGCCGCTTGCCGGCATGGACGGTACGTTGCAGCGCCGGCTTGGCAGTGCACGCCTGCGCGGTGCCGCGCACATGAAAACCGGCTCGCTGGATCACGTCAGCGCGATCGCCGGCTACGTGCTCGGCACCTCCGGAGACCGCTACTCGGTTGCAATCTTCATCAATTACGATGACGTGCATCGCGGCACTGGCGATGAAGTGCAGGAAGCCGTGCTGAATTGGGTGCGCAACCAGTAATGCGCATGTCCGGGCGGCCGGGCATCGATGACAGGCATCTAGTACACTGCGGCGCATTACGGCGGGGACATGCCGACAGACGGTCCCATGGGTACGCCAAGGAGCAATAACAATGCGACTGCTTTTCGTTTTTTTAATTCTCGTTGCGGCGCTGCCGAGTGCCAATGCGCAGACCGCGTACGTGACCGATACGCTGCGCCTCGGCCTGCACCAGGCCGCGGACACGAGCGATCGGGCGTTTCAGACGCTGGAGAGCGGGCAGCAAATGGAAGTGCTGGAGCGCAATCGAAATTACGCGCGCATTCGCCTGCCGGATGGCACCGAGGGCTACGTCAAGGCTGCGTACCTGGTCGACGAAAAGCCCGCGAAACTTATCGTCAGTGAGTTACAGGCGGAGGTGGAGCGGCTCCAGCAGCAGCTAACCGACCTCAAGGCATCGTTCGCGCAGCCCGCGGCAACCATTGCCGCGCTCGAACAACAACTGGGAACGAATGACGCGGCGCTCAAGGCGACGGAGGCAGAGCTCGCAGCATTGCACAGCGTCAACGAAGAGTATGTCGAGCGCTTTGAGCAGTACAAAAGCAGTTTGCCGCTTACCTGGGTGGGCGGTGCAATCGCGGCCTGTCTGCTTGCAGGATTTCTGGGCGGGCTTTGGTGGACCGATTACCGGAGCCGCAAGCGGCATGGCGGCGTCCGGATCTTCTGAGCCACAGGGCCGGCGGTCAATCGCAGCCGGCTGCTGACAGGCTGTGCCGCGAACGGCGCTCGCTGGCATCATGATCCTGCCGGCTCCTCGCAAGGGCCCGAATCTGTTCAACCTCGCGCATGATCAGCCGGGCGCGGCCGATGATTCTCTCACCGGTTGCGGTCGGCGCAGTCAGGCATTTGCCCCTGCGCTGGAACAGCGGTGTACCGAGTTCTTCTTCCAGTAATTTCAATTGCTTGCTGACACCCGGCTGAGAAGTATAAAGACGCTCTGCGGCAGCAGTGATGTTCAAGCCATTGTCAACGATCGCGAGTAGGTACTTTAGCTGCTGCAGTTTCATTTTTGCTTATCCGCCGGAAGCCAAGTCTTGATCCCAATAGACTCGCGGACCGGCAAATTGTTTCATTCCGGTCGCGCTAGCCTGCCATCGCTGGTCTATGCTTCAGTCACTTCCACGCACCTACCTGAGGCAGCCCCATGATTTACGACAGCATTCTGGACACGATTGGCAATACCCCGGTGATCCGGCTGCACCGCATTACGCCGCCGAACGTTGAGCTCTACGTCAAGGTTGAATCCTTCAATCCGATGGCGTCCGTCAAGGACCGCCTCGCGATCGGCATCATCAAGGATGCCGAGCAGCGCGGCACACTGAAGCGCGGCCAGACCGTCATCGAGGCGACATCGGGTAACACCGGGATCGCGCTCGCCATGGTCTGCGCGGCTCGCGGCTATCCGTTTGTTGCGGTGATGGCGGAGTCGTTTTCGGTCGAGCGTCGCAAAATCATGCGCGGCCTGGGTGCCAAAGTGATCCTGACGCCGGCGGCCGAGCGCGGCAGCGGCATGGTGCGCAAGGCGGAAGAACTCGCTAAACAGCACGGCTGGTTCCTGACGCGGCAGTTTGAGAATCCGGCGAATCCTGCGTATCACCGCCAGACCACCGGTCCGGAGATCCTGCGCGATTTCGCCGGACGCCGCCTCGACTACTGGGTGACGGGCTACGGGACCGGCGGCACGATGACAGGCGCCGGCGAAATCATCAAAGCGGCAAGACCTGAAACCCGCATCGTTGCTACGGAACCGGCGGGTGCCGCGTTGCTCGCTGGCGACGAATGGCATCCGCACAAGATTCAGGGCTGGACCCCGGACTTCATTCCGGCGGTGCTGAATCGTGAGATTTTTGACGAGCTGGTGCCCGTCAGCGACGAGGAGAGCATCGCAACGGCGCGCAGGCTCGGCGCTGAAGAAGGCATTTTCGTCGGTATTTCTGCCGGAGCCACCCTTGCCGCTGCGCTGCAGGTGGCGTCCCGCGCCCCCCAGGGATCCGTGCTGCTGGCGATGCTGCCGGACACCGGCGAGCGCTACCTGAGCACGCCGTTATTCGAGGGTGTCAACGAAGGCTCGGACGACGAGTGGCTGGCGGCGCAGTAGGCGGGCCCGGCTCATTGCCCTGGGATCTGACTAAACGATTCATTCACAAGGAATTTCTATAACGGAATAGCCCATATCTGGGAGGTCGATCACAGCTTTGAGAATGGGCCCTGTGGCACTGTCCGCTTATCTTCAACGCCCTGAATGACACAGGCGGAGCTCTAAGAACTGCAATGTAAGCATGACAGCCGACCTGCACAACATCAGAAATCAAAGCCACATGGCGCACGTCGACGGCTTGCTGGCCACGCTCGTGCCGCGCGCAGCGTCGTTCTGTTTCTACGATATTGCACGCAGCGTTGCATGGAGCAGCGACAGCGGCGCTGACTACGAGCTCGACGATTGCATCGCCGAGCTGCCGCAGGATGTCATCAGCGGAACCGCCGCCGATGCGGGTTTCATGCGTCGCACGCTGCCGTCCGGACGGACGGTTCTGTTGCTAGCGGTCAGGAATCCTGACGGCAAGGGGCTCGGTATTCTCGTTGCCGTTTTCTCACGCAACGCCGGCAAGGCGTCGTGGTTCAACCCGGATGAACTCAAGGCATGCCTCGAGCCGGTCACGCATGTCATCGCGGAAAGCGTGCAGCTTCGCCAAAAACTCGGCTCGATCGTCAATCTCGCGGACGCGGCAGAGAAAGAGCTGCAGTTTCTTTACAAGCTCGATCAGAAAGTACACAGCGTCGCGCGCAGTCATTCGGGTCTTGCGCAACTCGTCAGCCAAAGCGGTCGCTATCTCGGTGTTGCGTACAGCGTACTGCTGTTGCCAGCGAAACGGATTCGCATCAGCGCGACGCACTCAAGCTGGAAAAACGTAGATCGCAAGGCGCTCGACAGTTCCTTGCTGGAGACGCTGTTCCCGAAACTTCAGGGTGAGCTTGAGCCGGTTATCTACGAAGTCCCGCCGCTGGAAAACTCCACCAATCTGATGGAGATGGGCTACCAGGTCATGCTTTGCCCGGTGTTCGATTCGCGCGGCAACGTCGAAGGCGCGCTGGCGCAGATTGGGCGCGTGTCCGGTCTCGCCTTTACGTCCAGGCACATGCGCTTCATGGCGCATATCGTGCGCAAGGCAGAGCAGGTCATCACGCAGTCCTTTGATGCGATGACCGGCCTGATGAACCGCGCCGGTTTCGAGGGCCAGCTCGACGAGACGATCAAGTCGTCGCAGGGTTCCGGCGACACACACCAGATGCTGTACTTGGACCTCGATAACCTGCAGCTCGTCAATGACACTTTCGATCATTCGGCAGGCGATGAAGTTATCAAGCGATTTGCGCAGCTCATTGAAAACGCGCTGCCGCGAAATGGCGTCGCTGCCCGGCTCAATGCCGACGAGTTTTCCGTGTTGCTCACACATAGCGATACGCAGGAAGCCATCGACTTTGCCAACCTGCTGCGCAAGCAGACTGATCAGCTGCGCTATCTGCAGGGGGATCGGTCCCTGCAGGTTACGGTCAGCGTCGGTATCGCCGAATTCGATATGGATCTGGAAGACCCGACATCATCGTTGCGTGACGCGCGCATCGCCTGCGAGGCGGCCAAGGATCACGGCCGTGATCGCGTCGAGGTTTACGACAGCAAGAACCAGAGCATCATGCGTCGCTACGACGACATTCAGCTTGTAGCCGATATTCAAAAGGCGCTCGATTCAGACAGCCTTGAGCTCTATGCACAGCCTATTGTCAGCCTGTCCAATAAGGTGGATTCGCCACGCTATGAAGTGCTGCTGCGCATGCGCGACAGCAAAGGCGACATCATTTCCTCCGGCGCCCTGTTCTCCGCGGCAGAGCGCTACCAGCTGATGCCGCAGGTGGATCGCTGGGTCATCTCGACGACGCTGTCGATATTGCGCGAACATGTCGACTTCCTGGTCGATGCGGACGCACTGTTTGCCGTCAACCTGTCCGGCCAGTCGCTCGGTGATGATGACTTGCGTTGCTTTATCGAAGAAGAGATCAATTCTGCGGGAATCCCGCCCGGCATCCTCTGTTTTGAAATCACGGAATCAGCTGCCGTCGCAAATCACCTGAAAGCGCAGGAATTTATTGATGCCCTGCGCAAGTACGGCTGCAAATTCTCGCTGGACGATTTCGGCGCTGGCCTTAGCTCCTTCGCCTATCTGAAGTCGTTCAAGGTAGATACCCTGAAAATCGACGGCAGTTTTATAACTGACATTACCGAGAATCGCATCTCGGAATCGATGGTTGCGGCCATTACGCAGGTCGCCAAGGTCATGGAGCTGAGTACCGTTGCCGAATTCGTCGAAAAGAACGAGCAGCAGGTGTTGCTGCGCAAGCTCGGCGTTGACTACGTTCAGGGCTACGGTGTCGGCCGACCGGCGCCATTGACTGATGCGCTCAACGACCTGATCGGAAAGGCAAAGGCCTCCTAGAAGATTCCCGCCTCAAGGCCTGCCGCAAACAGCTGGCCCATTTCCCGGCACTCGGCGAGACGCGCTGCGTCGAAATCTCCTGCGATCAGGACCGGCTCGCAGATTGCTTTGAGCTTCAGTCCCGTAATGATTCGCGTAACACTGTCAATCGCGCCGCGACCATCATTGCCGGCTCGCACGAACAAGGCATACGGTTTGCCGGCGACCCGATCGAGGCAGTCGTAGTACGTGCGATCGAAAAAATATTTCAGCGCGCCGCTCATATAACCAAAATTCTCCGGAGTCCCGAAGATCACGCCATCGGCCGCAAGCAGGTCAGCGCTGCTCGCGTTCAGCGCATCGAGCACACGGGTCTCGACATTGGCGACGTCCGGGTCCCGTGCCCCTTCGAGTACCGCCTCCGCCATGCGGTTCGTGTTGCCTGACTGTGTGTGATAGATGATCAGGAGTTTTTTGCTGGTCGTCATTGCTGGTCTCGCTGGTCTGCCTGACGCCGGCCGCGCGCCGCATGCCAGGTATGGTAACCCGGTTGGCACTTCGGCGAGATGTCACAGCATCCGACCGCGGATATTTCGTTAGACTTGTTGCAATGTCTGCGCCCCAATCTTCCGAGTCACGCATCATCGAGCAAATGCCAGCGTTGCTGCAGGCGCCTGTCAGGCTGTGGCTCGCGCACCTTGGCGAGAAACACGAGAACGCGCTCGATTTTCCAGCCGCGTCGCCCGCCACAATTTCCGCACTGCTGCGGCTGGTTGCGATCAGCGAGTTTGCAGCAAGGCACCTGCTGCGCGACTGGGACTGGTTTACCGCGGCAACCGCGGCCGGTGAACTGCAGAAAACACCGCAGCCAGCCTGGAGCAGCCTCTCGCAGGACGCGAGCGATGCCGACTTCAAGCGGCAGCTGCGGCTGATTCGAAATCGTGCGTTGCTGCATATTCTCTGGCGCGAGCTGCACGGTGCTGAGCTGGCCGAAACCCTGGGTTCCCTGTCGCGACTCGCCGATAACCTGATCGCCGCCTGCGAGGGCTATGCGCGCCGTGAGTTGACCGAGCGGTTTGGCGAGCTGCGCGATCCCAACGGGCAGATCGTGCCGCTCGTCATACTCGCGATGGGCAAGCTGGGCGGCCGCGAACTCAATTTTTCATCCGATGTTGATCTCGTATTTCTGTACTCGGAAGACGGCGACAGCGACGGCAGGAAAACACTGGTTGCGCAGGAATATTTCGCGCGTCTGGCGCGCCGCATAGTTGCACTTCTGGAAGAATCGACGGCGGATGGCTTCGTCTACCGTGTCGATACGCGGCTGCGCCCGTTTGGCGACAGCGGTCCGCCGGTTGCCAGCTTTGCCGCGCTCGAGATGTATCTGCTCAATCATGGGCGCAGCTGGGAACGTTATGCCTGGGTGAAAGCCAGAACGATTGTGCCAGCGACGCGGCACCCGGCGGTTGCGAAGCTGCGCAGCGAACTGATCGATCCCTTCGTCTATCGCCGCTACCTCGATTTCGGTGTGTTCGAGTCGCTGCGCGAAATGAAGGAAATGGTCAGCGCCGAGGTGCGGCGCCGGGAAATGGCCGATAACGTAAAACTGGGTCCGGGCGGCATTCGCGAGATCGAGTTTATTGTGCAATCGCTGCAGCTGGTACGCGGCGGCAATGTGCGCGGACTGCGCACCCGGGAGTTGGTAACGGCTCTGACCCTGCTGAAAGAATTGCGCGCCATCGAGCCACCGGCAGCTGACGGCTTGCTTGCCGCCTACACCTTTCTGCGGCGGCTGGAAAACTTTATCCAGGCCATTCGGGATCAGCAGGTGCATGACCTGCCGGATGACCCGCCAGACAGGGCGCGACTCGCGCTGGCCATGGGTTTCAGCGACTGGCAGTCACTTAGCCAGGAAACCGGTCGCCAGCGCCAGTTCGTCAGCGAGCAGTTCCAGGCCGTGGCATTTCGCGCAGCGGAGACGCCCGTTGAGACGCCACTGGCCACCCGCATAACGGCCATGAGCAAACGCGAGGCCGATGCCGCAAGCTGGGAGCGGCTGTTTGCCGAGTTCGGTTTCAAGAGCGCCGCCGAGCTTGCCGAAGCGCTGGCGGCTTTTCTCGGCGCGCGCTCGACGCGCGAGGCCGGTGCCACGGCGCTGCAACGCCTGCAGCGCCTCTTGCCAGCGCTGCTGGATGCGCTTCGCGAGCATCGGGAACCACTGCCGGTACTGCAGCGACTGCTGAAAATTGTCGGCC
The DNA here is from genome assembly GCA_049665065.1 of Woeseia sp. GTDB lineage: Bacteria > Pseudomonadota > Gammaproteobacteria > Steroidobacterales > Woeseiaceae > Woeseia. The sequence continues at coordinate 11,000 of JBATFU010000144.1, forward strand.
AGGTATTGCGCCGCAGCGCCTACCTCGCGCTGTTGAATGAAAACCGCGTCGTGCTCGTAGGACTTGTCGAGCTGTGTGACAAGAGCGCCTACCTCGCGGAAGAGGTCGCGCGCTATCCCCTGTTGCTTGATGAACTGCTCGATCCAAGCCAGTACACGCCGCAGCTCAATGCGACGGTTTTTCGAGATGACCTGACGGAGCGGCTCGTGCACCTCGGGGAAGCCGACAGCGAACGCCGTGTTGAAGTGCTCGCGCAGTTCCAGCGCGCGATGCTGTTTCGCATCGCGGCCGCTGATTTTCTTGGCGACATGAATGTGATGAAGGTCAGCGATCGCCTGACCGAGCTTGCCGAGGTCGTGCTTGCGCAGGCGCTGGAAATCGCCTGGCGCGACAGTGCCGAGCGTTTCGGGGAGCCGCGTTTCCTCGAGAACGGCCAGAATCGCGCCGCCGGACTCGGCGTCATCGCTTACGGCAAACTCGGTGGCATCGAATTGTCCTATGGCTCCGACCTCGATCTTGTGTTCCTGCACAGCTCGCGCGGCGATGAGCAACGCACGAACGGTGCCAGCGAACTCGACAACGGCATGTTCTTCGTGCGACTTGCGCGGCGCCTGACGCATCTGCTGACGACGCAAACGTCATCGGGCGCACTTTACGAGGTGGATACCCGCCTGCGACCGAGCGGGCAATCCGGCCTGCTGGTCAGCAGCGTCGAGGCTTTCGAGCGCTACCAGCATGAAAACGCCTGGACCTGGGAACACCAGGCCCTGCTGCGCGCAAGACCGGTTGCCGGTCACGCCGGCGTTGCGCGTGAGTTCGAGCGCATCCGCGCAGTGACGCTGACAGAGCGCGTTAATCGCGCAACATTGCGCGAGGATGTTCTGAAGATGCGGGAGAAAATGCGCACACAACTCGACAAGAGCAATTCGGAGCGCTTTGACCTTAAGCAGGGTGAGGGCGGTATTGGCGATATAGAGTTTCTTGTGCAGTTCCTGGTCCTGCAGAATGCGCGAAAACACCCCGCCGTTATTCACTATCCCGACAACATCCGCCAGCTCGGCACGCTGGGTGCCGCCGGCTGCCTGACTCGTGCCGACGCGGCGACATTGCAGGACATCTACCGCCGCTATCGTTACCGGCTCCACAAGTTGCTGCTCAACGAAAGCCCGCCTTACACAGCGAAAGGCGAGTTCGCGGAGGAGCGTGCTGCAATCACCGGGCTTTGGCAGCGACTGCTGGTGGCCGCCAAAGCCGGGTGAGGTTAGCTCCCGGTCTCGAGGCATTGCTATAATCGCTGCTCTTTTCAAGCCACAGCAGGTGACAGGGTGATAGCAAAAGCAGGCACGGCCGATCAGGCACTGATTCCGGCCAACGCGGAGCACCGCTACGAAGTTGGGCGCAGCGATTTGCCGCTGTCCTGCCCGATGCCCGGCATGTACCTGTGGAATTCGCACCCGAAGGTCTATTTGCCCGTTGAGGAAGCCGGCGAGGCCAAATGCGCCTATTGCGGCGCTTCCTATGTTCTGCGCGACGAAGCGTGATCGTGCGCACGGTCATTACAATCGCCGCGGCGCGCTGAGACGATGTATATCGTCACGGGCGGCGCCGGCTTTGTAGGCAGCAACCTTGCACGCCGACTGCTGGATCGCGGCGCACAGGATGTCGTCGTCGTCGACGACCTTAAGGACGGCCATAAATTCAGCAACATTGCCGACCTGGCAATTGCCGACTACCTGGACAAAGACGAATTTCTGAAGCGGATTCAGAACGAGCCGGGCTTCATGCGTGACGTCAAGGCCGTGCTGCAC
>JBATFU010000145.1:0-5024 GCA_049665065.1 Woeseia sp.
AACAACGCTGCCCGGCGGCGTTGAAGGCTGAGGAGATGCAGTCGAGCACGACTTGTTCCGGCAGGGCCGAGCTGTCGACGAACATGGCGTTTTGCCCGCCGGTCTCGGCGATCAGCACCGGGATCGGCCCGTCGCGACCTGCGAGCGTGCGGTTGATTATGCGCGCGGTGTCCGTTGAACCGGTGAACGCAACGCCAGCCACGCGCTGGTCCGCAACCGCGTGCCCGCCGACCGTGACACCGTCGCCGGGCAGAAAATGCAGCACATCAGCAGGCACGCCCGCTGCATGCAACAACTGCACGGCACGGTACGCGACGAGCGGCGTTTGCTCCGCCGGCTTGGCCAGCACGGCGTTGCCGGCGGCGAGCGCCGCTGCAACCTGGCCTGTAAAGATGGCGAGCGGGAAATTCCACGGGCTGATGCAAACGAAAATGCCGCGGCCGCGCATGCCGAGTTCGTTGCGTTCACCCGTTGGCCCGGGCAAGGCCTGCCTGCCTGCGTAAAGTCGTCGTGCTTCCTGTGCGTAGTAGCGCAGGAAATCGACGGCTTCGCGCAGCTCGGCGATTGCATCGGGCAGGGTCTTGCCGGCTTCCCGCACACAAAGCGCGAGTAATTCGTCCGTATGTTTTTCAAACAGGTCGGCGGCGCGGTCGATAATCGCTGCGCGGTCTTCCGCGGCGGTCTGGTCCCAGTCGAGCTGTGCCTTGCTGGCAAGATCCAGTGCGCGCTCAACCGCCACCTCGTCAGCCTGAACACAATCTCCAACGACATCGCTCGTATCGGCCGGATTCACCGACGGCAGGGACTTGCCTTTGAGCGTCTTGCCACCAACTATCGGCGCCGCTTTCAGCGGCTTTGCGGCAGCGCCGTCCAGCGCCTTCAATAGCGCCCTTAATTCGCTGCGATCCGCCAGGTTATGGCCGCGCGAATTGCGCCGCTCCGGGCCGAACAATGCAGCGGGTACGGGTATCTGGGTGTGCGGATTGAACTTCGTCTTGCGTGACAGCGCGATCGGATTCTCAATAATGTCCTCAACGGCAATCGATTCATCGACGATTCGATTGACGAATGATGTGTTCGCGCCGTTTTCCAGCAAGCGGCGCACGAGATACGGCAACAAGTCTTCATGGCTGCCGACCGGCGCATACACGCGGCACGGCTGGCCGAATTTGTCGGGATCGATAACTTCTGCGTACAACTCTTCGCCCATGCCGTGCAGTCGCTGAAACTCGAAATCGTCGCGCGAGCCGGCAAAGTACAGGATGCTCGCCAACGTGTGCGCGTTGTGGGTCGCGAACTGCGGATAAATTTCTTTCGCCGCTGCAAGCATCTGCCGCGCGCAGGCAAGGTAGGACACATCGGTGTGCGATTTCCGCGTAAACACCGGGTAACTCGCAAGCCCCTGCTCCTGCCCGCGTTTAATCTCGGTATCCCAGTACGCGCCCTTGACGAGTCGCACAGGGATACGTCGACCTTGCTGGGCTGCGAGCCCGGCAACGAAACTCAACACGTCAGTCGCACGCCGCTGGTAGGCCTGCACTGCGAGACCGAGGCCGCTGTAGTCGTTTAGGCGACGATCTTTGAATACGGCTGCAAAAACATCGAGCGATAGCTCAAGACGGTCCGCTTCCTCGGCATCGACGGTCAGGGCAATGCCGGCATCACGCGCCTTGAGCGCGAGGTCACTGAGCATAGGCACGAGTTCGGTCAGGACGCGTTTGTGTTGTGTGAACTGATAGCGCGGGTGCAGCGCCGAGAGTTTTACCGAGATGCTTGGCGCTGCGAAAATATCGTCACCCGAAATACTCGCACCAATCTTCTCGATCGCCTGGCTGTAGGAATCGAAATAACGCGCCGCATCTTTTTTGGTGAGCGCCGCTTCGCCAAGCATGTCGAACGAGTAACGGTACTTGCGGTTCTCACCCTTGTGTGCACGCTTGATGGCCTCGTCGATATTGCGGCCCATAACAAACTGGTGACCCATGATGCGCATCGCCTGTCGCATCGCGCCACGCACGACTGGCTCGCCGGTGCGGCTGGCCAGCTTGCCAAGGTATCGCGAAGGGTTGCCTTTGGCCTCGTCATCCAGCTTCAGCATCTTGCCTGTCAGCATCAGCCCCCAGGTCGACGCATTGACAAACAGGGAGTCGCTGGCGCCGAGATGGTCTTCCCAGCGCGCCGCAGTAATTTTGTCGGCGATCAACCGATCCGCCGTATCGGCATCCGGTATGCGCAGCAGCGCTTCGGCGATACACATCAGCAGCACGCCTTCTTCGGACGACAAATCGTACTGCTGCAGGAAGGCGTCAATACCCCCTTCATTTGCAGCATGTTCCCTGACCGCCTGCACAAGCGAGGCGGCCGTACTCTGAATATGTTTGCGCGCCTCATCGCCCGCATCTGCCGTCGCTGCCAGTTCCGTGACAAGCTCGGTCTCATCCGCAAGGTAGCGGCGGCTGATACTGCCCGACGGATTCGTCGCGCCCTTGCTTTGGTTCAAAAAACGGCTCATGCAGGCACCTGATGTCGCTTTGGCGACGGAATAAGACTGGAAACGGGGGGCGCAGTGTAGCCTTTCACCCGGTGGCTTTGAAAGGCGCGCCGGCGCAATCGGACGGCCGCTTCAGCTTTTCAGATTGCGCGCTCGCAGCAGGCGTCGCGTGTGCTTGTCCGGCCGACCCTGGGTACGTGGCATTTGCAGCCTGTCGCTTTTGATCTGCTGCTGCAGCGCTTCGCGCCTGGCGGTGGCTGCAGCACTTTCCTCGTAGCACGACCGAGCCTCCGCCGCCGGGCCGCGGCGGGCGGGCGTGCCTGTGACGGTGAGTGCGTACGGGAGCTGATCCTTGACGATATCGATGCTGTCACCAGGACGCACGCGTTGCCCCGCCCGGGCACGCTCGCCGTTTATGCGCACGTGTCCGCCAACGACCGCGGCAGCGGCCAGCGTGCGCGTCTTGTAGAAACGCGTAAACCACAACCAGCGATCGATTCTTAGCGCCTGCTCTGTATTTGAGACCATGATTTTCCGCGATTACCGTGCGCCGCCCGGCGCGTGCCTGCTGATATACTCTGCGGCCTTTGATCAAGGAGAGCAATGCCGTGGCCGCATCCATCTTGCGCGAACTTGCCAGCAAAACCGAAGCATTGAAAGGCGAAGGCCTGTTCAAGAAAGAGCGCCTGATCGCAGGCCCGCAGCAGGCGGACATCACAGTGCGCACCAACGGCAAGGAACAGCACGTCATTAATCTGTGTGCCAATAACTACCTTGGCCTGGCCAATCACCCGAATATCATTGCTGCCGCACACAAGGCGCTGGATGACTTCGGCTATGGCATGGCCTCCGTGCGCTTCATTTGCGGCACGCAGACGATTCACAAGGAACTCGAGGAACGCATCAGTGCCTACCTTGGCACTGAAGACACGATTCTGTACCCATCGTGTTTCGACGCCAACGGCGGCCTGTTCGAAACGCTACTTGATGACCAGGATGCCGTTATCAGTGACGCGCTCAATCATGCGTCGATTATCGACGGCATCCGACTGTGCAAGGCGAAGCGCTTGCGCTACCAGAATAACGACATGAACGATCTCGAGACCCAGTTGAAGGCGGCAAAGGGCAGCCGCCACCGGCTGATCGTCACTGACGGCGTTTTTTCGATGGATGGCACGATCGCAAACCTGAAAGACCTTACCGAACTTGCCGAGCGCCACGACGCGCTGACAATGATTTACGATTGCCATGCAACGGGCTTCCTCGGCGGCACCGGCCGCGGCACTCACGAACATTGCGACGTGATGGGACGCATCGACATTATCACCGGCACGCTGGGCAAGGCGCTGGGCGGTGCCTCGGGAGGCTTCACGTCGGGACGCAAGGAGATTGTTGGCTGGCTGCGGCAGCGCTCGCGGCCATACCTTTTCTCAAACTCTGTTGCGCCGGCAATCGCGGCTACCTCGATCGCGGTACTGGATTTGCTCGAAAAAGATGCGACGCTGCGCGCCAAATTGCAGGACAACGCAAGCTATTTCCGGCGCGAAATGAGCGCGCTCGGTTTCGAGCTGAAACCCGGCTCGCACCCGATCGTGCCGGTCATGCTCGGTGACGCGAAACTGGCCTCGCAAATGGCAGATAAACTGCTCGACCACGGCATCTACGTGATCGGCTTCGCATTTCCCGTCGTGCCGCAGGGACAGGCGCGAATCCGCACGCAGATGTCGGCAGGGCTCGATCGCGAACATCTTGAAAAGGCCGTCAGCGCATTTGCCACTGTCGGTCGCGAACTCGGCGTCATTCATTAGGAACCGAAGAAATGAAAGCACTGGTCAAAGCCAAACCGGAGCGCGGCATCTGGATGCAGGATATCCGCAAGCCCGAGGTGGGCCATAACGACGTATTGATTCGTGTACGGCGCACCGCGATTTGCGGCACCGACATCCACATTTTCCAGTGGGATGACTGGGCACGCAAAACCATTCCGGTACCGCTCGCCGTCGGCCACGAATTCTGCGGCGAGATCGTTGAATGCGGCAGCGAAGTCGTCGGCTTGCATCCCGGCGACCGGGTTTCCGCCGAAGGTCATATCACCTGCGGCGTGTGTCGCAACTGCCGCGCAGGAAGGCGGCACCTGTGCATGAATACCGAAGGCGTCGGTGTCAATCGGGCCGGTGCGTTTGCCGAGTACATCGCGGTACCCGCGTTCAACGTGTTCAAACTGCCGGATGCGATAACGGACGAGATGGCATCGATTCTCGATCCCTTTGGCAACGCGACACATACCGCGTTGTCGTTCGACCTCGTTGGCGAGGACGTGCTGATCACGGGCGCCGGGCCAATCGGCATCATGGCGGTGGCGATCGCACGCTTTGCCGGTGCGCGCTATGTTGTCATCACCGACATCAATGACTACCGGCTGTCGCTCGCGAAGAAGATGGGTGCAACACGTGCTCTTAACGTGAAGAACGAATCGTTAGACGACACGATGAAAGAACTTGGCATGACGGAAGGCTTCGACGTGGGCATGGAG
>JBATFU010000146.1:0-8490 GCA_049665065.1 Woeseia sp.
CGTTGTAATTCTGCATCGTGCGGTCGGTCGAGAAGCGACCGGACGCGGCGGTGTTCAGGATGCTCATCGCTGTCCAGTGTTCGGTATTGCGATAGGCGTCGGCCGCGAGCTTTTGAGCGTCAATGAATGCGCGGAAGTCAGCCGCGGTCATCCAGGGATCGTGTGGATTGCGGATCGCGGCAAGCACACTGTCGAAAATGCCAGGCTCAAAGCGGTTGAAGTGACCGCTGTCCAGCAAACTCATAACGCTATGCAGATCCTTGTCTTTGGCAATAATTTGCTGCGGATCGTAGGTGCGCCGCATTTCTTCAAGCTGATCAACCGTCAGGCCAAACAGGAAGAAGTTCTCTGCGCCGACAGCTTCAAGGATCTCGACGTTGGCGCCATCCAGCGTGCCAATCGTGACCGAGCCGTTCATCATGAATTTCATGTTGCCGGTGCCGGAGGCTTCTTTGCCTGCCGTGGATATTTGCTCTGAGAGATCGGCGGCCGGACAGATTGTCTCCATTGCGGTTACGTTATAGTCCGGTACAAAGATCAACTTCAGTATGCCCTGCATGCGCTTGTCGGCATTGATCACGCGCGCAACGTTGTTAATGGCCTTGATGATGTCTTTTGCCATTACGTAGCCCGGTGCCGCCTTGCCGCCGATGATGATCGCGCGGGGCAGGATTTCAGCGCCTTCACCGCGCTGGATACGGTCGTACAAATGCACGGCGTGCAGCAGGTTCAGGAGCTGTCGTTTGTATTCATGAATGCGCTTGACCTGCACGTCGTACAGCATGCCAGGATCCATGTGAATGCCGGTGCGTGCTGCAACAAGTCTGGCGAGGCGCTGCTTGTTTGCTGCCCGCACGCTGCGCCACTGTTTCTGGAACGCCTCGTCATGCGCCAGCGGCGCAAGCTGTTCGAGCTGATTCAGGTCTGTAACCCAACCCTCGCCGATCTTCGATGAGATGAGTTTGGCAAGACCGGGGTTGCAGGCCTTGAGCCAGCGACGTTGTGTGACGCCATTCGTCTTGTTGTTGAATTTCTCAGGCCACAGTTCCGCGAAATCCCGAAACAGTCCCTGCTGCAGCAGCTTTGAGTGCAACGCGGCAACGCCGTTTACCGAGAAGCTGCCGATTATGGCCAGGTACGCCATGCGAACTCTCGGTTGCGCATCGCTGGAGATCAGCGACATGCGTTGCAGTCGGTCATTATCACCCGGCCAGCGATCGCTGATTTCACTGATGAAGCGCGCATTGATCTCGTAAATTATTTCGAGAATTCGCGGCAGCAGGGATTCGAACAAGGACACGGGCCAGGTTTCGAGCGCTTCCGGCAGCAGCGTGTGATTGGTGTATGCCATCGTGCGTCGCGTGATATCCCACGCTTCATCCCAACTCATATAGCAGTGATCGAGCAACAGCCGCATCAGTTCAGGAACGGCAAGTGCGGGATGGGTGTCGTTCAACTGTACGCAAAGCTTTTCGGCAAGATCTTCATAGTCATCGCCGTGCCGATCGCGCCAGTCGCGCAGCATGTCCTGCAGGCTGGCAGAGACCAGAAAATACTGCTGCCGGAGGCGCAGTTCCTGACCGCCGACGGTGGCGGCATTCGGATACAGCACCATCGTGATATTTTCAGCCGCGTTCTTCGCGGCGACGGCGTCCGTGTATTCGCCCGCATTGAATTCCTCGAGATCAAACTCGTCGGTCGCACAGGCGGACCACAAACGCAGCGTATTGACGAAATTATTTCTGTAGCCAGGAATCGGAATATCGTAGGGCACTGCAAGCACGTCGTGCGTATTCACCCAGCGGTGCCGCGGTGCGCCTTTGTGATCCACGTAGGATTCGCTGTGTCCGCCGAAATGAATTCGCTGCGCCAGCTCGATGCGCTCAATTTCCCAGGGGAAGCCCTCACGCAACCATGGATCGGGTTCTTCAATCTGGTAGCCGTTTTCGACGCGCTGGTGGAACATGCCGTAGCGATAGCGAATGCCGTAGCCCGTCACCGGCAGGCGCAGCGTGGCGCAGCTGTCGAGGAAGCAGGCGGCAAGGCGGCCAAGTCCGCCGTTGCCAAGACCGGCATCGTGCTCGCGATCGTAAGTGTCCTCGAGGCTCAGGCCCAGGCGGTTCAGAGCTTCCTCGGCAGGCGCGTCGATATCGAGGCTGAGCAAGGCGTTGCGCAGCAACCTGCCCATCAGGAATTCCAGCGACAGGTAACAGACCTGGCGGCTGTCAGCGCGTTCGCGCGCGATGTTGGTCTGGTTCCAGCGTTCCATCAACCGGTCTCGCACGGCAAAAGCAAGTGCCTGGTATATGAACGGCAGTTTCTTGCGAATGGTGCGCCGTCCCAGCGTGCGCCCGAAATAGTGCGTGAAATCTTCGAGCAGTGCATCCGCCGTCATTTCAAGCGGCGGTGCCTGCAGCAGTTCGATTTCGGCGCCGCCGCTGGTCAGGGTGTTTGGCTTGTTCATGCAGTCTTGTTTCCTTCGGTTACAGGCGCGAGTATCAGTGTCGCAAGCGGCGGTAATGTGAGTGCGAGTGATTGTTCCTGGTCATGCAGCGCCTCGGGGACCGTTGCCAGATTGCCAACGTTGCTGACGCCGCTGCCAGCGAACAGTTCGTCGTCGGTGTTCAGTACCTCAACGTAGTCACCCGCAAACGGCGCACCGATTCGGTAGCCATGGCGCACGACCGGCGTCATGTTGCTGACGCAAATCAGCGCATTCCCGGCTTTGTCGTAGCGCAGCCAAGACAACACGCTGTTGTCGCGATCATCCCAGCTCAGCCACTTGAAGCCTTTGCCGTCATAGTCCAGCTCGTACAACGGCGGCGAGTTTTGGTAGAGATGATTGAGGTCGCGCACGAGTTGCTGAATGCCTGCGTGACCCGGGTGCTGCAACAGGTGCCAATCCAGCGACCGGTCGTGGTCCCATTCACGGCCCTGGCCAAACTCGCTGCCCATGAACAGCAGTTTCTTGCCCGGATGCGCATACATGAAGCCGAAATACGCACGCAGGTTTGCGAAGACCTGGAACTCGTCACCGGGCATGCGCCCGAGCAACGACCGTTTGCCGTGAACCACTTCGTCGTGTGACAGCGGCAGCACAAAGTTTTCATCGAACGCGTACACAAGGCCGAAGGTCATCTTGTCGTGGTGGTACTTGCGGTGCAGCGGGTCTTCCTGCATGTAGCGCAAGGTGTCGTTCATCCAGCCCATGTTCCACTTGTAGGTAAAGCCGAGTCCGCCTGAAAAAACCGGCCGCGAGACACCGGGCCATGCGGTTGATTCTTCCGCCAGCGTAATGGCGCCGTGCTCGTGTACCACTTCATTGAAGTGTTTCAGAAATTCGACTGCTTCCAGGTTTTCATTGCCACCGTACTTGTTGGGCAGCCATTCGCCTTCTTTGCGCGAGTAATCGAGATACAGCATCGAGGCGACTGCATCGACCCGCAATCCATCGATGTGCATGTCATCAATCCAGTACAGCGCACTACCGATCAGGTAGTTTATGACCTCGCGCCGTCCATAGTTGAAGATCAGTGTGCCCCAGTCGGCATGCGCGCCCTTGCGCGGGTCTGCGTGTTCATAAAGTGCGGTGCCGTCGAATTGCGCGAGGCCGTGATCGTCACGCGGAAAGTGTGCGGGAACCCAATCCTTGATCACGCCGATGCCGGCCTGGTGGCAGCGGTCAACGAGGTAACGAAAATCGTCCGGCGGACCAAAGCGCCGGGTGGGGGCATACAAGCCGATTGGCTGGTAGCCCCAGGAGCCATCAAACGGATGCTCGGTCACTGGCATCAGCTCGATGTGCGTGAAGCCCATATCCAGCACGTAGTCGATCAGTTCATCGGCCAGCTCACGCCAGTTAAGCCAGCGATTGTCTTCTTCTGCCTTGCGCCGCCAGGAACCGGCGTGGACTTCGTAGATGCTCATCGGCCCGTCAAGATTCAACCGGCCAGTGCGTGCCCGCATCCATTCACTGTCGTGCCACTTATACGTGGATTCGTAAACGATCGACGCGTTGCCCGGCGGCGGCTCATAATAGTTGCCGAGCGGATCGGTTTTCAGCGGCAGCAGCTGCCCGTTTACATCAAGCAATTCGTACTTGTACAAAGCGCCCGGCGCAACGCCGGGAATGAATATTTCCCAGACACCGTTCGCCGGGTGGTGACGCATTGGATGCCGACGACCGTCCCAGTCGTTGAACGTGCCCACGACGCTGACACGGAAAGCATTTGGGGCCCACACAGCAAAGCGCGTGCCCCGGATGCCTTCGATGGTCGTGACCTTGGCGCCCAGCGTCTTGTCTATGTCCTCGTGCCGGCCCTCGCCAAGCAGATGCAGGTCAAGTTCGCCGAGCGATGAGGGCAGGGCGTACGGATCGTCGATTTCGTAGACATGATCGTGATGATCGGTAATCCGCAGGCGGTAGCGTTTCAGGCGCGGCGGCAGCGGTCCTTCAAACAGACCGCCGGGATGTACGTTTCGCAGGGTGCCACGCAAGGTGTTGCGGCTGTCAACGAGCTCGACGGTTTTAGCCTGCGGCTGCAGCGTGCGCACGACGCGTTCCTTGCCGTCTCCATGCGGACCGAGAACCGCAAACGGATCGCCAAAGCGGCCTTCCACCAAAGCATTAAAGACGTCAGTCATCTATTGGCAAGCAGGCCTGTGGCAGGCATCAGTACGCCAGCAACGGGCGGTTGGCTGTCAATAATGGAAATCAAGGCATCGCTCAGCGTGTGAAATGCAGATTCTGGCCGAGCATTTCCGCAGTCACGAGCGTAATGCCTTTTTCAGTGACCCTGAAGCCGCGCTTGCGATCAGCATCGTGATCAAGCCCGATTTCCATCCCTTCAGGGACGACGGTGCCGCGATCGATAATGGCATGTTGAATCTGGCAATGACGCGAAACCTGTACTTCCGGAAGAATGACCGAATCAGAAACGCTGCAAAAAGAATTTACCTTTACCTTGGAGAACAGCAGCGAGCGTCGCACGCTGGCACCGGATACGACACAGCCGGCAGACACCATCGACTGAATGGCTTCGCCGCGACGGCCCGGTTCATCGAACACAAATTTGGCGGGCGGCAGCTGCTCCTGTGACGACAGGATGGGCCAGCGATCGTCGTACAGATTTAACTGCGGCGTTACAGAGATGAGTTCCATGTTGGCTTCCCAGAACGCATCCAGCGTACCGACGTCACGCCAGTAAGCCTGTTCGGACGTTTCCGGGTCGCGGAACGGGTAGGCATAGACCCGGTAATTGTCGATGATCGACGGAATGATATCGCGGCCAAAATCGTGAGTCGTCTTCGGCATGTCCGCGTCTTTGATGGTTTGTTCGTACAGGAAATCAGTGTTGAAAACATAGTTGCCCATCGATGCCAGGCATAGCTCCGTCTGTCCCGGGATCGGCGTCGGATTCTTGGGCTTCTCTTCGAAACCGATGACGCGACCGGTTTCATCCACCGCCATGACGCCGAGCGCACCGGCCGCTTCCGCAATCGGTACTTCGATGCAGCAAACGGACATGTCGGCTTCGCGTGCCGCGTGTGCGGCGAGCAGCGGGCCATAATCCATTTTGTAAACGTGATCGCCGGCCAGCACCAGAACAAGCTTTGGTGAATGCGTGCGAATGATGTCCAGATTTTGGTAAACCGCATCCGCTGTGCCCTTGTACCACTCACCACCGACCCGTTGCGACGCGGGCAGGATCTCCACGAACTCGCGGCCGCCGGGCCGGAATCCGGTCCAGCCGTGCACCAGGTGACGAATCAGCGAGTGCGCTTTGTACTGAGTCAATACGCCGATGCGGCGCAGACCAGAGTTCAGGCAATTGGATAATGGAAAATCGATGATGCGCAGCTTGCCGCCGAAATACACGGACGGTTTGGCGCGCCACTGGGTCAGTTCGTGCAATCGGGAGCCCTGGCCGCCGGCCAGGATCAGTGCCAGCGTTTCACGCGTCAGGCGGCTGACAAATCGTGCATCGCTCGTGTAGTCGTCGAGTTCCATAAGGCCAGAGTCTCCTGCGGTCGGTCTTCCACCAGTGTAACGCAGATTCATGACGGGGTTTTACCGGAGACCGCGCACACAGCTGTCGGTCGCGGAGTCCCGGCTGCCGTTAGCTGGCAGCCGGGCTTAAATGCCACGATTACCGGCACGGGTAACCGCGCCCAGGCGCTCTGCAAAGTCCTTGGTCAGGGCTGAATCGCCGAGTCTCCATTGCCAGTTGTTGCCGGGTTTGCCGGGCGTATTGAAGCGCGCGCTGGAGTCGAGACCGAGATAGTCCTGCATCGGCGCAATCGCCAGCCGTGCATTGCTTGCCATCGCAATGCGGACCATGTCGTCGTGCACGGTCTCTGCCGTTCCATGGGTAACTTTCAGGACTTGCGCAGCGGCCTTCTGCTTTTCATCCGCACTGCGCGTGTCGTCCTTGCTGCCCATAAACCAGCCCAGCGTCGTATCGTTGTCATGCGTGCCGGTATAACAAACGCAATTCTCACGCATGTTTTCGAGCTTGAATTCCGGGTTGCCGATTTCGAATTGCAGCACCACCATGCCGGGCAGGTGATGGCGATCACGCAGCGCTTCAACTTCCGGTGTGATTACACCAAGGTCTTCGGCAACGATTGGCAAGCGCCCCAGGGCGCCCTGCATCGCATCAAACAGGCGATCGCCTGGCCCCGGAACCCAGTGACCATTGCGCGCGTTCTCATCGCCAGCCGGTACCGACCAGTACGATTCAAAGCCGCGAAAATGATCGATGCGTACGAGGCTGGCCATCGCCGTGGCATGTCGAATGCGCTGGATCCACCAGTCGTAGCCGTGCTTGTCGTGGTAGTCCCAGTCGTAAAGCGGGTTTCCCCACAGCTGGCCGTCTTCGCTGAAATAATCCGGCGGCACACCGGCTACCGCTTGCGGCTTGCCGTGCTCGTCAACTTGCAGCATCTCGCGGGCCGACCAGGCATCCGCGCTGTCGAGCGCGATATAGATTGGCATATCGCCAAACAGCCAGACGCCGCGTTTTTCGGCATGCTGTTGCAGCTCCCGCCACTGCTCATAGAAAAGGAACTGGATAATCTTGATGGCTTCCAGTTCTGCTTTATGCGTCGTCGCGTATTCCCGCAATGCGGCTTCCTCGCGCGCGCGAAACTGTTTTTTCCACTTCGACCATGGCTGCTGTTCATGAAATGCTTTTAACGAACGAAACAGGGCATAGTCGTGCAGCCAGGCGTCGTCATGCTGCAACAGAAATGCCTGGTAGTCGCGTTTCAGGTAGTCCGGTGCCTTGTCAGCGAAGCGTGATGCGGCGCGTTTTAGCAGCGCGTTCTTTATCGGGATCAGGTGCCCAAAGTCCACATGGTCAAGCGGCAATGCCGTCAGTGGCACAACTTCTTCTTGCATCAGCAGGTCGAGTTCGAGCAACGCTCCAATGTCGATCAGCATTTCATTGCCGGCGAAACTGGAAAGCGGCTGGTACGGCGAATCGCCGTAGGCAGTCGGACCTGTTGGCAGGAATTGCCAGACTTTGATTCCGGCCTGCGCGATAAAATCAATAAAACGCCGCGCCTGCTCACCGAGCTCACCAATGCCGTAGCCGCCAGGCAGCGACGTGATATGCAGGCATACGCCCGCCTGTCTGCCAGGCGGCAGGGAATCTCGTGTTGGCGCCCGCTCGTCCGTGATCGTCACTGTGGTTTTGCTCCCGGCATCTGCGCCATCCGCAGCGCCTGCTTGCTGCGGGAAAGGTTTGCCTCGGCGCGGTTTCCCATACGCAATGCGAGTGCTACCTGCAGGGTATCCATAATGGCGAGCTGCGCAAGACGCGAGCTCATCGGCGTGTAGACACTTGCGTCCTCTGGTGACGGCAGTACCAGCAGTAGCGATGCTACGGCAGCGAGCGGCGTTGCATCGTCGGTCAGCGCGATGACAGCAGCGCCTTCCGCCGTGGCAAGCGACGCTGCGCTGACAACGCCGTCCGTACGCCCGGTCTGTGATATGAACACGAACACATCGTTGCTGGTCGCTGTTGCCGCGTACTGCAGCATTGTCGGCACATCATTCATGGAGCTGCAGGGAATACCCAGCCGGAAAAACTTATGACAGGCATCATGCGCGACGTGACCGGATGCGCCAGACCCTGCGAAAATGATCTGGCGTGCTTTCGCGAGCAGTCGTACTGCAGCTTCGACAGGCAGTCGATCCAGGGCGCTGCGCACATCCACGAGCGACTGGATCGAGCGATCCAAAACCTTGCCCGCCGCGTCAGCCGTTGTGTCATCCTGATTGACGTCGCGGTGCAGGTAGCTCGCGGGCCGCCCGATCGTTTCGGCGAGGCGGATCTTTAATTCGCGAAAGCCGCTCATGCCGATGCTGCGGCAGAAGCGAATAACGGTAGGCTGGCTGGTCTCGGCGGCGGCGGCCACCTCGCCGACCGCCGCGTGCACAGCCTGCCGGGGATGCGCCAGAATCCAGCGACCCACTTGCTGTTC
>JBATFU010000147.1:0-3499 GCA_049665065.1 Woeseia sp.
CGCTGCAAGGTCGTCATCACCACGGTCGGGCCTTACCAGCTGTACGGCAACGAGCTGATCGCAGCCTGCGCTGCCGCGGGCACCGATTACGTCGATCTGTGCGGCGAGCCGTCCTGGATGCACGAGAAGATTGCGGAGCACGAGGCTGCGGCGCAAGCCAGCGGCGCGCGCATCGTCTTCTCCTGCGGCTTCGATTCGATTCCTTTCGACCTTGGTGTTTTCTTCCTGCAGCAAACCGCGGAGAAAAGTTCAGGCAGTCCTGTTACCCGTGTGCGGGGCAGAGTGCGTTCGATGAAAGGCACCTGGTCCGGCGGTACGCTGGCGAGCTTCCGGGCAAGCATGGCGGCGATCGCCAAAAATCCTGAGCTCCTGGCTGTGCTCAAGAACCCGTTTGCACTCACGCCGGGTTTTACCGGGCCGAAGCAGCCTTCCGGCGCCAAGCCTGAATTTGATGCCGCGGTGGACAGCTGGGTAGCACCCTTTGTGATGGCAAGCATCAACACCAAGAACATTCATCGCTCGAACCTGCTGCTGGGTCACAAGTACGGCGAGGATTTTCTCTACGACGAAATGATCATGACAGGCCCCGGCGAACGCGGCGAAGCCATGGCTAACAAGATTGCCACCGACAAGTCGATGGCGAGTGATCCGACCAGGCCCGGCGAAGGGCCGAGCAAGGAAGAGCGCGAAGCGGGTTCGTATGACGTCCTGTTCGTGGGTGAGACCAGGGATGGCGAAACGATCCGAGTCAGCGTCCAGGGCGACATGGATCCGGGCTATGGGTCCACCAGCAAGATGATTGCCGAGTCCGCTGTTTGCCTTTTGAAAAATCCAGGCGCTGCGAGCGGCGGTATCTGGACGCCGGCCGCCGCAATGGGCGCAAAACTCATGGAGCGCTTGCAGGCCAACGCGGGCCTGACGTTCAAGGTGGAATAGGGCCGCGGATGCACAGGCGAAGCCTGGCTGCTGTCGCTATGTCCGCTTTACCAATAGCTGTCGCGTCATTGCGTGCGCTGGACGAGCGATGTCGCAAGCCCGTCGTTATACGCGCCCGAACATGAGTTTCACCAGCAGAAAAGCAGCGGCCGCGCATTTCCGCAAGTTCATCAGGCGCAGCAACGAGCTGCACGATAGCTACCTGCAAGATGCGCGCATTCTGCGCGACTATGACCGCTTTACCAATTGGCAACTGGAATACCTGCTGCCATTCTTCGACGACCTGCACGAAAAGGTTGGCTATGCGGACGCCATCGATTTCACGATAAGCGACCTCGCCGGGATCGGTATCAGTAGCCGCGATCGAGACCTGGAGCGTGCTGCGCCGAGCATCACAAAGTTGCTGCCGTTCCGGGCCCTGAAAACAATCGCCACCGCTGCGGAAATGAACGCAAGGGTGCTGGAAGTCAATCTGACAATCTTCCGCTGCCTGCTCGTGGAGAATGCATTACCAGCCCGGATAACGGAACGCGATTACTATCTCGCATGCCGCAAGGCCAGCTCTTTTGACGAATGTGTCGAACTTGTAAAAATCATCACGGGTCTTGGCGCAACGTTGCAGTCCCTTGTCAAAGTACCGATGATTGGCTCAACACTGCGGGCGATGCGCGTGCCAGCGCGTGCCACAGGGTTCAGCGCGCTGCAGCAATTTCTCGAAAACGGATATCGCACATTCCGCAAGATTCCTGACATCGATCGCTTTCTTGCAGAAGTTGAGAGTCGCATGACCGGTGTGTTCGAGAGAATCTACACGGCGCCGATAGCGAATCTGCGCTGATGCCTTGCTCGCAGGCGGTCGCGCAGTTGCGTAGACTGCGCGTTGTCTCGGCGGGGAATTCGAATCGTGCGCGAACACTCAGGGCCCATCTACGAAGTCACGCTGCGCGTCGCCACTGATGCAGCCGAAGGGCTTGATGATTGGCTGGCCGCGCATGTAGGTGAGATGCTCGGCCTGCCCGGGTTCGAAGACGCAGAAATCAGCACGATCGATGACGAACCCGCCTGGCAGACGCGGGTCACGCGCTACTACCTTGCCAGCGACGGAGCGCTCGACGACTACCTCGCCGGGCCTGCGACCGTGATGCGACAATCAACAAACGACCGTTTCGGCGAACACTTCGAAGCAGCTCGCAGGGTGCTGCGAGATCATGTGCATCCAGCCGCGAGTGCCGCACCGCATTGCCTGAACTGCGATGGCATCCTGATCGGCCAGTACTGCGGCCATTGCGGCCAGCGGGCCGACAGTCGTCTGATCAGCGTCTGGGAGTTGGTCAAAGACGCGTTCAGCGATTTACTGGACGTCGATTCGCGCGCCTGGCGTACTGCTCTGCAACTCGCATTTCGACCCGGTCAGTTAACGCGCGATTACCTGCGCGGCAGACGGGCACGCTACATTCCGCCGTTCCGCACTTACCTGCTATTGAGCCTGCTGTTCTTCCTGATTGCCTTGTTCGATCCGCGCGAGCAGTTCAGCCTGTTCTTCGAGCCCCTCGATGAAACCGCGGCGCCGGCTGACGAAGAAAGCGCGTCTGATGCGAACGGCAGTGCTGTGCGTGAGGAAGTGCTGAGAGAACTGGAGGCGGAAGGCGTTATCGTTCCCAGGGCGGATGGCGATGAAAAAAGTCGCGGCGTGACGGTGATTGTTGGCGATGATCAACTCGATGCTGACTGCGAGCTCGAGGAGTACGATCCCGGCGATATGCCTGCATGGATGGGGCGCCGGCTTAGCAAAGAACGCATGCAGGCCGCCTGCGATCGCGTGTTTGCCAATGGCAGCGCTGGTTTTACCGGCTTCATCGACAAGCTTGTCGAGTACATCCCCGCCGGGCTGTTCGTCCTGTTGCCGCTGATGGCGTTGTTTCTCAAGGCGCTGTACCCGCTGTCAAAGCGCTACTACGTCGAACACCTGCTGTTCGTATTGCATTACCACGCGTTCGTATTCCTCGCGCTCACCTCGCAAGTTTTGCTAAGCCGGGTCGGGGACCTGATGGGCGGGTTCAGCTGGATAACCGCCGCGCTGGTCTTCGCCATTGTGATTTATATCCCGGTCTATTTGTACAAGGCACTGCGTAAGGTTTACGAACAGGGACACCTGCTGACGACGATCAAGTTTGTTTTGATTCAGGCTGCGTATTTCGTTGGCCTCGCTGTCATGTTCGCAACCATGGCGATTTTCGCTGTGTTCTCGGTGTAGTGAGTTCGGGGATTGCCGAACAGAAGTGCGGTGCAACACGTGACTGGGGCAGGGCAGCAGTGAAGAGAAAGTAATCTGTGAATCTATTGACCGGCGCAAAAAAGTTTATAACCCTACCGGTCAATATCAGCTACCCTCGTTCTCGCCGTACTGAAAAAAAATAACAACCGGTAATTGGGGAAGAAAAAAAATGACAAGCCTCGTTCTCGCTCAAAAATCCTGGATTCGCTTTGCCACCGGCAGCGTCATGTATTTCGCGCAGGGCATTCCGTATGGCCTGCTCAGCATCTCGATCCCGGCCTGGCTCGC
>JBATFU010000148.1:0-6465 GCA_049665065.1 Woeseia sp.
GGACGCTGGCAACGAAGCTTCGGAAGCGCGCAAGATAATCAGCAAGATGCTGATGGACGAAGGCTGGGGTGAAATGGGCAACAACTGGCTGTGGCACTCACGCATCGGCGGCAAACCGGAACTGAAAATCGTCACAGGTTTCAAGGATTTTGCCGACATGGCCCCGGCAGAAGTCTCGATGTTTGAGTTCCTGACCGAGAAGATGGGATCGCCGGAAGCAGTGCGAGCCAAGTTTGACGAATTTGGTTCCGGCTTTTCGAGTTCGAATTATACGTTGTGGATGCACAACGAGAGCTTGTCAACGTCTACCAAATAAGTCTGGAATAGTTGCTGGATAGCAAAACGGCGCGCCTCGTCGGGCCGTTTTCTTTTTGCGCGAGCAAAAGCGCTTCTGCAATCGCGTCGCGAGATTTCCGCAGCGCCTGGTCGATTCTATTCGCTTGAATTGTTCACGACCTGCGCGGGCCGAAGTTGATTCCCGATTCTGCAGGCAAGCCACGCCATCGGTATGTATGCCAGCAACAGGTCGAGGACGTTGAACCACATCGGCGCCGGCAACATGAAAACACTCATGGTTCCGCCGATCAGAAACGCGGCGCCAATTGCGTAGGCGATCGCCTGCTGGCGGCTACCGGCAATCATGAAGGCGAGCAACGCGCCGGCGAACGTGCCCAACGCATGCGCAAGAAACGGAAACAGGAATTGTTCAGGACCAAACAGGTGCATTGAATCCGCCAGACTTTCCGTCGTCGAGGCATCCGCACCCGCGGGCAACGGGATGACGCTGTGACCCGTCACTATCAGGCCCATGTTGACGCCGCTGCCGACGACGAGGCCGAGCAGGAACGCGAGTAAGTTGCGAGCGATTAACATCGGTCTACTCCAGAGTTTTTCGGAATCCGTTGCCATGATAGTTCGGCACTGGTGGTGGACGCCGCATTGTTTGGCGCCGGTCTCTGACGGATCAAAGTCTAGCAGTTGCGATGCTGCGCCGCCGATGCCGACGCCGATGCCGGGTGTCGATGCTTTGCGTCTGCTTGCGAGAACAGCGTCAGCGCGGGCGGCCGCGCACGATCAGCATCCTGAAATCGAGCGCGCTTTCCCGACGAAAGCTGGAATTTAGCTGCGAAAATGCAGTCCCACTGTGCTGATCCGCATGTAAAATGCCGGCCGCCAGAACCATTCACTTCCCGGGATTTTGACTCATGACGAAGACAGGCAGGGCATTGCGCCGCGCTTCTGTAGCGCTGGTTTCAATCACGATGGGTCTCTCACTGACATCCGCGCAGGCCGTTGAAGGCATGTGGACACCGGATCAGCTACCGGAGATCGAGCGCGACATGCGCCGGCTTGGCATGAAAATCTCCGCCGCGCAGCTGTCGAGCCTGACTGGTTTCCCCATGGGCGCCGTCATTTCGCTCGGCGGTTGCACCGCGTCGTTTGTTTCACCGCAGGGTCTCGTTGTCACCAACCACCACTGCGCGCGCGGCTCCGTACAGTTCAATTCGACCGAAGAGAAAAACTACCTGAAAGACGGTTTTCTTGCTGCTGCCAGAGGTGATGAGCTGCCAGCAGCGCCCGGTACCCGCGTTTACGTTACAACAGCAGACACTGACGTGACCGCCAAGGTACTGGACGGCATCAGCGAATTGCGATCACCGCGCGACGCCTACCAGGCCATTGAGGATCGCACGAAGCAATTGATAGCAGATTGCGAAGCCGGCGGCGGAGTACGTTGCCGCGTCGCAAGTTTCTACGGCGGTGCGCAGTATCGCTTGTTAAAGCGGCTTGAGATTCGTGATGTAAGGCTTGTCTACGCGCCCGGCGATAACATTGGCCGTTATGGCGGCGATATCGACAACTGGATATGGCCGCGGCACACCGGCGACTTCTCGTTTTATCGCGCCTATGTTGCGCCCGATGGCACGCCCGCCGATTATGCCGCGGACAATATTCCGTTCGAGCCGGATCACTTCCTGAAGGTCAGCAGCAAGGGACTGGAGGCCGGCGACTTCGTCATGGTGGCGGGTTATCCCGGACTCACCAATCGCTACGCGGTGCTCTCCGAGGTACAGCACGCGTTTAACTGGCAGTTGCCGACGTACCAGGCACTGTTTGCCGAATGGATTGACACGATTGAAACAGCGGCGCCGGCAGGTTCCGATGCACGAATCAAATACGAAGCGCGACTTGCTGCACTAAACAATGCGCTGAAAAACTATGGCGGCCAGCTTGAGGGTGCGCGCAGAGTAGGGCTTGCAGAACGTCGCGCGGAACGCGAAGCGGCACTGGCGGCGTGGGTGAAGGAAAACCCTGCGCGCGCAAAACATGCGGATGCACTTGGCAGACTCGAAGCGCTGTCGCAGGAAATGAATACGGATCGGCGCGAAGATTTCTGGTACAGCGGCGCGACTCGTGCGCAATTGCTCGGTGCGGCACAGCGCCTGTACCGCCTGGCTGTCGAAAAAGAAAAGCCGGATGCGCAGCGTGAGCCCGGCTACCAGCAACGGGACATGACATTTTTCAAGCAAAGTATGGAGATCATCGATCGCCGTTACGACGCCGCCGTCGACAAGGCGGAGTGGCTGCTATTCCTCGAAAAATATATGGAGCAGGGCCCCGAGGCCCGTGTGGCCGAGCTCGACGCAGCGCTTGGATTACCGGCAGAATTTGATCGCGACGAGATCGCTGCAATTCTCGGCAAATACTACGACGCAACCAGTATTGATGACTCGACCACGCGCATAGCGTGGATGGACAAGTCCGCGGAAGAGTTCGAGGCATCCAATGACCCGTTTGTTCGTCTCGCGGTTGCTTTGCATGATCTGCAAATCGCAGACGAGGAAGAAACAAAAATGTTTGCCGGTCGCGAGCAGCAATTGCGGCCCGCTTACATGGCCGCAATTGTCGCGTTTAACAAGGACAAGGGCCGCGCGGTTTACCCGGATGCAAACAGCTCGTTGCGTGTCACGTTTGGCACTGTGCAGGGCGGTTCGCCGAAGGACGGCTTGATCTATGCCCCCTTCACAACGCTGGCCGGTATTGCAGAAAAGGCGACAGGTGAGGAGCCTTTCGATGCGCCGCGGCGCGAGCTCGATCTGATCGAGTCACGGCAATTCGGCGCCTACGCAGAGCCGTCGGTTGATTCAGTGCCGGTCAATTTCCTGTCAGATGTCGACACCACCGGTGGCAACTCCGGCTCCCCCACGCTCGACGCGCGCGGCAATCTCGTGGGCCTGTTGTTCGACGGCACGATCGAAAGCGTGAATTCTGATTGGGATTTCGACCCGCGCACGACGCGCTCAATACATGTCGATACGCGCTACATGCTGTGGGTGATGGAGTACGTCGATAACGCGAAGCACCTCATTGACGAGATGACTTTGACGACGACGCCCTGACGGGCGTCAATACAACCACGCCAGTGTTCAGGCCTCGCTCGCGCCCGCGACGCCGGTCATTGTGTCAACGGCAGAGCATCATGGTCTTGAACTTCGCGCGCACCGACGAGCGCCGTTCCTGTTGCAACGCACCGATCGGTTGTGATCACCCTGTTTGCGTCCGCTGTTCGACTGAGCAACTCCGCTCGAATCACTTCCCGGGTGCTGTTTCGTCCAGGGGTTTGCCAAGCCTGTAGGAATCAACAATTCCGACCAGCCAGCAGGCGAGCAGCACAAACATCGCAGCGCTAGCTGTCGAGTCGCCGGCGCCCGATGACGAATTTGCCACCATCTCCGTGATCGTTGCCGCATCGGCGGGCACCTGGCCGCTGTAGATCTGATCGACAACCGTCATCGCGCGATCGGTGGCAACGGCAACCACAAAATACATTGCGCCGAGCGCAGCAACAATTAAGAGCGCTGCACGCCAGTAAGACTTGACGACAAGGTGCCCGAGGCCGGGAAACACCAGGGTTGAAAGCAGCACGGCTTTGGTTGAGGTTTTCATGGGTGCACTATAGGCCCATTCAAGCCGACGCCGTTAGCTCCGGGTTCGCCAGCTGTTTGCCTGCAATGCTAACCTGCCGTTTCGCGCGCGGTGTGCGAACCAAAAAACCCAATCTCGCCTGATAGGGATACAGAAGGATGCTGAATACAGTCACTCGATTCCTGGTGCGCCTTGCTGATCGCTGGATGCCCGATCCACTCGTTATCGCGATATTCCTCACCTACGTATGCATTGCCGCCGCCTTGCTGTTTACCGACTTCGGCCTGGCAGACACGGTCGACGCCTGGGGTGTCAGCTACTGGAACCTGCTCGCCTTCACGATGCAGATGGTATTGATCCTGGGGCTCGGCCACATCGTCGCGCACACGCGCCCCGTGCACCGCGCGCTCGTCTTCATTGCCGACCGCGTGCGTTCCGCGCCGATGGCTTACGGTGGTTTGGCCTTGCTTGCGGGAATTTGCGGATTGTTTTCCTGGGGCGTTGCGTTGATCTTGCCGGCGGTTATGTCGCGCATCATCGGCGAAAGCTGTGAACGGCGCGGCATCGACGTGCACTTTCCGCTGCTCGTTGCCAGCGGCTGGCTCGGCGCAAGTACCAGCATGCAAGGGCTCTCGGCATCCATTCCACTGACGATCAACACGCCTGGGCATTTTCTCGAGAATGAACTTGGCCTCATCGGGCTTTCCGCGACTGTGCTGTCGGCGTGGAGCCTGATCATCGTATTTACGAAGCTATCCGTCATTACCGCAGTCGTTTCGAAACTGGGTCCGGCGCCCGCGGAGATACGCAAAATGCCGCCTATGCCGATGACGGAAGGCCATCACGATACGTCACGCACCAAAGGCCCGCCTTCGCCTTCCGATCGCGCAGAGAACTCGCGTCTTGTCACGCTCTCGCTTGCGTTGCTGGGTGCGATATACATCGTCCTGCATTTTAGGAACGGCGGCGGCCTGAACCTCAACACGATGAACATGATTTTTCTGACGCTAGGCCTGGGATTGGCGGACTCACCGAGACACTACCTGGCGCTACTCGGCAACGCAGGCCGGGTCGTCGCGCCGTTCTTCATTCAGTACCCGCTGTACGCCGGCATTATGGGCATCATCGCCGTATCCGGCTTGGGTGCCTTGTTCGTAAGCGGCTTTGTCGCGATCTCGAACGCAGAGACTTTGCCAATCTGGACTTTCTTGAGTGCCGGGTTTCTGAACATGTTCATTCCCTCGGCCGGCGGGCAGTGGGCCGTGCAGGGGCCTATCGCCGTTGAAGCAGCGATGCACCTCGGAACTGACATGCCGCGCATTGTAATGGCCGTGACCTTGGGAGAATCGTGGACGAACGCGATTCAGCCTTTGTACGCGATCCCGGTGCTGGCGGTGGCCGGGCTGCACATCCGGGTTGTGATGGGGTATGGGGTTTTGATTTGTGCGGTAAATGGGGCGATTTATTTGACGGCGCTGGTGTTTTTCTAGCCCCGATAAACTCCTTTGGCTGGTTATTCGACTGTAGAAGGGTAAGTAGCAAACATGAGCAAGCATCCGATATTCAAAATGGCTTTTTCCAAGGTTTATCCGATGTACGTGCAGAAAGCGGAACGCAAGAATCGTACAAAAGCAGAAGTGGATGAAATTATTCGCTGGTTGACGGGCTACACGCAGGCAGGGTTAAGAAAGCAAATCGAAAAGCAAAACGATTTCGCAACGTTTTTCGCTCAGGCACCTGCTATGCATCCAAATATTTCGCTCATCAAAGGCGTAGTGTGCGGTGTGCGCGTGGAGGAAGTGGAAGATCCGCTAATGCGCAAAATCCGGTATATGGACAAGCTGATCGATGAACTCGCAAGAGGCAAGGCAATGGAGAAAATTCTTCGGTGAAGGCGATTGCTAATGAAAAATAGGGTCTAATCGCGGATAGTCGGGCGACGACGAGCTCATTGCTTGAGCTCCTATGCTCGTCGATCATTCGGCGGAGGCCTTGGCCCCGGGATTGATTCAGATCGCTTTGGAGATCTTTACGCTCGCGGGGCGCGCTGCGCGCGTCTCAATCGCTGCGCGTTTGGTCGAACCGGGGGTTCAAATCCTCCATAGAAAGCGCCTAACAAAAAAAGGGCCCGCCTTGGCGGGCCCTTTTTGTGTTTGGTACTCCCTAGGGGATTCGAACCCCTGTTACCGCCGTGAGAGGGCAGCGTCCTGAACCGCTAGACGAAGGGAGCAGTGTTTCTCGGGTTCCCCGGCTGCCGGGGACCGCTATTATACGGCCGCGAATCGTATCCTCAAGCGGTATTTCCTCTGGCAGAAGCGGGTCGAGTCGAGCTTTTCTTAGCAGCTTCGCGCTCGATAAATAAGTGTCAACTCACGTCGACAAATTTGAATGACTGTCGCGCCGGGATTGACTCAGATCGCTTGGGCGATCTTCACCCCTGCGGGGCGCGCTGCGCGCGTCTAAAACGCTGCCGCGTTTTATCGAACCCCTGTTACCGCCGTGAGAGGGCAGCGTCCTGAACCGCTAGACGAAGGGAGC
>JBATFU010000149.1:0-31279 GCA_049665065.1 Woeseia sp.
ATCGAGTAGGACTCGTATCAAACCATGTCTTTCAGGCCTTTCAGCGCTGCAACCTTGACGGTCTTGGAAGCAGGCTTGGCTTTGAACATCATTTCTTCGCCGGTGAACGGGTTAACGCCCTTGCGAGCTTTCGTTGCCGGTTTCTTGACGACGCGCATCTTCAGGAGCCCTGGGACTGTGAACATGCCAGGAGCATTACGTCCGCCAAGATTCTTTTTGATCTGAGCCGACAATGAATCGAATACGGCGCCAACGTCTTTCTTCGTCAGACCAGTGTCTTCCGCAATGCGGGCGAAAATCTCAGACTTCGTCGGCGGCTTGTTGCTGCTATCGCCGGCCTTTTTCTTTGCTGCCATGAAAAAGTGACTCCTAAAAAGAAAACAAAACGGGCATTGCCCGCGACTAAAAAGCAGCGCGACGATAACACAAGAATGCGCTGCCAATAAACAAAAAAACGGGTTTTTCCGCTAAAAAACCCAAAAAACCGTATTTGTCGCCAGTCGGCGACGACCGGTCAGTTGGTGAAGAACTGGCGCTTGAAGCGTACTTCGATCGGGCTTTCCACGCCTTCCGGAACTACCGTGATGTCGAAAACGAGGGTCTCACTGTTGGCCACCGGAATTTCGCCAATGTAATAAATGGCTTCCTGCTCCTCGATTTTTCGCATATTGACGTTCTTGAGCTGGCCCGTGAGGTTTACGGTTTTGACCGACACCGCCCCGGTAGTCGAGACGCCGCCCTCTTGCGTGACGATCGAGACATTCAACATCGCGCGATTTTTGCTGCGCACGATGTTGTATTGCCGCGCCACTTCCGGTGGCAATTGATCGGTTGAAAGTGCGCTGAAGTGAACGGTAAATCCGTCAGCCGAAACTGATGAAGCTTCCGCCGGTTGTGCTTGTGGCACGGTCGCCGATTCATCAGGCCCGCCGCAGCCGCTCAACAAAACGATCAGGGACAACGCAGCGATTATATTTGCTGAATTCATGTTCCAGATTCCCCCACGGAAGTGCAGACAACTCGCCGTCACTATAGCTTGTTTTTAGCTTGTGGCCTATGCCTCTGCGTAAATATGTGCCGGGTCAGGAGGCCTTCGGTGTGTCAAGCCAGTCAGGTTTGATGCGTGGTGCAGCAATGCGGAGTTGTTTGTGACGAGAGCTCTGACCACGTAGCAGTTGTACGGCAGACTTCG
This sequence comes from Woeseia sp., assembly GCA_049665065.1. GTDB lineage: Bacteria > Pseudomonadota > Gammaproteobacteria > Steroidobacterales > Woeseiaceae > Woeseia. Next base: position 1,193 of record JBATFU010000149.1, read on the forward strand.
GCACGCCGAAAGCGTTGGCAAGCTGGCGAATGACATCGGCGTTGGCAGCACCGTCGGCTGGTGCGGCAGTGGTGCGAATGCACACTTCACCGTTCTGCAAGCCGCTGATGACGGATTGTGACGCGCGCGGGCTCACCCTGACGCGAACGATGAGGTCCTTGCCTGCGACCACTCCAGCGACTGGATTGCTAAACGGGAAAAGGTTGCAGGGAGCGCAACAGAATCACACCGGCCTGTAACAGGATGATGGCGAAGATCGGTGAAATATCCAGGCCACCAAGCGATGGCAGAATCTTGCGAAACGGTCGCAATATCGGTTCGGCCATCGAGCTGATCATGCTGATGACGGGATTGTAAGTCTGCGGTGCGATCCAGCTCAGCACGACACTGATCAGGACCACAAAGAAAAACAGGTACAGGCTGTGCACCGCAAGTTGCACGATGGCGGTGATGGCTATCGACAGCGGATCCGCCATGCGACCGCTAATGACGAGCAGCAGCAGAACTACCAGTACCTGCAGCACGAACAGTACGAGCACCGTCGCGGTATCGACGCGGCCGACCGGTGGCAGCAGGCGTCGCACCGGCACGACCAGCGGCGAGGTGAGCCGCAATACGCCCTGCGCCAGCGGATTCCGGAAGTCGACACGCAACATCGGTAACCAGAAACGCAACAGGAACAGCAGCAACACGAGCTGTGCCAGGGTGCTGACGATGAAGTACAGGGCCTGTGTCATTTCAGTGTTTCGCTATCCTGATTGGCAAGTTCGGCGAGTTCGATGGCGCGCACGCGCGCCGCTTCAATGGCGGCGCCAAAGATATCACGAACACCATCGGCTTCGAGTCGTTCGAACGCGGCAGTTGTCGTGCCGCCCGGTGAACGAACTCGATCGATCAGCGTTTTCATCGACTCCGGTTCAGCCAGGGCGAGCGCTGCGGCACCGCGGGCTGTTTCGACAGCAAGCGTGCGCGCCGAGCTCGCATCGATGCCAAACCTGATGGCGGAATCGATCAGGATATCGATCAGCAGGTAAAAGTACGCGGGACCCGTTCCCGATACCGCGGTCACTGCATCGATAAGGTCTTCATTGTCTACCCAGACGGTCTGGCCCACGGCGGACAGGATGCGGCCGGCCAGTTTGCGCTGCTTCTTGCTGGTGGTGTCGTTGGCAAACAGCGCAGAGACGCCCTGGTCAACCAGTGCAGGCTGGTTGGGCATCACGCGCACGACGTCCAGGTTGCCTCCCAGCCAGCGTTCGATGTCGTGACTGCGCGGACCTGCGGCAATTGAGATGATGAGTGGCTTGTTCTGTTGCACGGTAGCGGCCAGCTTCTGGCAAACAGGCTTCAGAATTTGCGGCTTGACAGCAAACAAAACGATATCGGCGTGCGCGGCAATTTGCGCATTGTCATCGCTGACCATAACGCCATAGAACTCTTGCCGCAGCCGCTCGGCCTGCGCCGGCGACGGCTCCGCGATCATCACATCTGTCGCGTGCATGCCGCCGCGCAGCAGTCCGCCGGCAATGGCGCGGGCCATGTTACCGCCGCCAATGAATGAAATTTTTTGCTGAATCATTTGCTTCCCTGAATGTTTCCCGGTCAGTCGCGCGGGCCAAAGAGTGCCGTGCCAATACGCACCATCGTAGCGCCCTCCAGGATTGCGGCCGCATAGTCGGCAGTCATGCCCATTGACAGTGTATCGAGTTCAAGGCCAGCTGCCTTCAGTTGCTCGAACAGCTCGCGCAGTCGTCTGAATGGCTGGCGCTGCGCCTCTGTATCGTCCCTTGCACGCGGTATACACATCAGGCCGCGCAATCGCAGTCGCGGCAGCTCGGCGACTGCGGCAGCCAGTTGCAGCACGTCAGCGGTCGCCGCGCCGGACTTGCTGTCCTCATTATCGATATTGACCTGCAGGCAGATATTTAGCGGCGCGCTGCCGGGCGGGCGATGCTCGCTAAGCCGCCGGGCAATCTTCAGCCGGTCCACCGTATGCACCCAGTCGAAGTGTTCGGCCACTGGGCGCGTCTTGTTGCTCTGCAGGTGGCCGATGAAATGCCAGGTCAGCTCGTCGCGTCTGGCGGCTGAGATCTTCTCGATGCCTTCCTGCACGAAGTTTTCGCCAAACTGGCGCTGGCCGGCATCGGCCAGTTCCAGAATTGCCTGTAGCGGCTGGCGCTTACTAACGGCGAGCAGCTCGACGGCGGCCGGCGAGCGGCCGGCCGCGGTCGCCGCGGTATTCAGCAATTTGTGGATTTTCCCAAGGTTTTCCGTGACTTTTATCACGTTTTGCTCCGAGTGCTTCGTTATACTAGGCTCCTCAAGCGGCCGGGTTATGGTAAGTGTGGTCGCCAGTCACCAGAGGGAGAAACATGGCCGTAGATGTCGCCCAGCTACTGTCTTTCGCAGTCAAGAACAATGCTTCGGATTTACACCTGTCCGGCGGCGTCCCACCCATGATTCGCGTCGACGGCGATATCAAGCGGGTCAACATGCCGGCGCTTACCCATAAAGACGTCAATAGCATGGTGTACGACATCATGAATGACAAGCAGCGCAAGGACTACGAAGAATTTCTTGAGACAGACTTTTCATTCGAGATTCCCAAGCTCGCCCGTTTTCGCGTCAACGCGTTCAATCAAAACCGCGGTTCAGCCGCGGTTTTTCGGACTATTCCCTCTGAGATTCTGTCGCTGGAAGATCTGGGCGCGCCGCAGATTTTCAAAGATGTCTCGATGCACCCGCGCGGTATCGTGCTGGTCACCGGTCCTACTGGCTCGGGTAAGTCCACGACGCTTGCGGCAATGGTCGACTATATTAATGACAACAAGCCGGATCACATCCTGACGATCGAAGATCCGATCGAGTTCGTGCATGAGAGCAAACGCTCCCTGATTAACCAGCGCGAAGTGCATCGTGACACGCTGGGTTTCAACGAAGCCTTGCGCTCGGCGCTGCGCGAAGACCCTGACGTCATTCTGGTCGGCGAGTTACGCGACCTTGAGACGATCCGGCTGGCGCTGACCGCTGCCGAAACGGGTCACCTGGTTTTCGGTACCCTGCATACGAGCTCTGCAGCCAAGACCATCGACCGTATCGTCGATGTGTTCCCGGCAGCGGAAAAGGAAATGGTTCGCTCGATGTTGTCGGAGTCGTTGCGTGCGGTTATTTCGCAAACGCTGTTGAAGAAAGTTGGTGGCGGTCGTATCGCCGCCCACGAAATCATGGTGGGCACGCCGGCCATTCGTAACCTGATCCGCGAGGGTAAGATCGCGCAGATGTATTCCGCGATTCAGACCGGACAGAACGTCGGTATGCAGACACTCGACCAGAACCTGACGGAAATTCTGGCCAAGGGTCTGATTACGAAAGAAGAAGCACGATTCCGGGCAGTGAATAAAGACAACTTCTGATTGCTTGGCAACTATGACTGCGTGGAACACGGAGAGTAACTGATGGAACGAGAGCAGGCCGTAAGGCTTACGCAGAACCTGTTGAAGAAGATGGTGGAGAAGGGCGGCTCTGACCTTTTCTTAACCACCGGATTCCCGCCAGCTATAAAAGTGGACGGCACGGTTCACAAGGCGACGGATACGCCACTGACGCACGAGCAGGCCGCGATGATGGTCCGCTCAATCATGAACGACAAGCAAATGAAGGAGTTTGACTCCACCAAGGAGTGCAACTTCGCCATCAGCCCACAGGGAATCGGCCGGTTTCGCGTGAGTGCGTTCATCCAGCAGGGCATGCCCGGCGCAGTACTGCGTACCATTACTACCGAAATCCCGACGCTGGGCGAGCTTGAGCTCCCGCCGATCCTCAAAGACGTCGTAATGAATAAACGTGGCCTCGTGATCGTGGTCGGTGGTACCGGCTCCGGTAAGTCAACAACGATGGCCGCAATGATCGGTCATCGTAACGAGAATACGAAAGGTCACATCATCTCGATCGAAGACCCGGTGGAGTACGTGCATCCGCATAAAGGCTGCGTTATTACGCAGCGCGAAGTCGGCGTGGACACGGAAACCTGGCATGCAGCGCTGAAAAACACGCTGCGACAGGCGCCTGACGTGATCCTGATCGGCGAGATTCGCGACAAGGAAACCATGGAATACGGTATTCAGTTTGCGGAGACCGGCCATCTGTGTCTCGCAACCCTGCACGCCAACAGCGCCAACCAGGCACTCGATCGCATCATCAACTTCTTCCCGGAAGAACGCCGTGGGCAGTTGCTGATGGACTTGTCGCTAAACGTGAAATCATTCATCTCGCAGCGCCTGATTCCGCGTGAAAGTGGCGTTGGCCGAATAGCTGCGATGGAGATCATGCTGAATTCGCCATTGATTGCTGACCTGATATTCAAGGGCGAAGTGGCGCACATTAAGGAAATCATGGCGAAGTCGACGCGACTCGGCATGCAGACATTCGATCAGGCGTTATTCGTGCTGTACGAAGATCGGGTGATTTCCTACGAGGAGGCCATGCGCAACGCGGACTCGAAGAACGAGCTGCGCCTGCGCATCAAACTGGAAAGCAAGCGCGAAACCGCGCTTTCCGATCAGCAGTCAGAGAGCCTGCGAATCATGGAAGAAGACACCGCGAAGACGTTCTGAGCGGCACATCAAGGAAGCGGGCCGGCAACCACCGGCACACAACACTATGAATGTAAAACCACTGTTTAAACTGATGGTCGAGAAGAATGCTTCCGACCTGTTCTTTGCGCCCTTCGCGCCTGCCAAGATCAAGATCGACGGCAAGATCATGCCGGTCAACAAGCTCGAAATGACGCCAAAAATGGTCAAGCAGGCGGCGATGGAGCTGATGGATGAGAACATGCTCGAGATTTTCACGCGGAATCTCGAAGTCGATTTCGCCATCTCGGAGCCGGGCCTCGGCCGTTTTCGCGTCAACGTGTTTCACCAGCGCGGCAATGTCGCAATGGTGCTGCGCTATATCACCGCGGAAATGCCGCTGCTCGATGACCTCGGTATGCCGGAGCAATTGAAGGATCTCGTCATGCTGCGGCGCGGCCTCGTCTTGATGGTGGGCTCAACCGGCAGCGGTAAATCCACAACGCTGGCGGCGATGATTAATCATCGCAATGAAAAAACCTCCTCGCAAATTCTCACGATCGAAGATCCGATCGAATTTCTGCACCCGAATAAACGCTCCATCGTCAACCAGCGTGAAGTCGGTCTCGACACGAAGTCGTATGCTGCGGCGCTGAAAAGCGCGATGCGTGCGGCGCCGGACGTGATACTCGTTGGCGAGATTCGCGACCGCCTGGGCATGCAGTCTGCTATCGATATGGCCGGTACCGGCCATCTCGTGCTCGCCACGCTGCACTCGAACAATGCACCGGAAACGCTCGATCGCATTATCAACATGTTCCCGCAGGACCAGCATGCGCAGGTGTTCCTCGACCTGTCACATTACCTGCGAGCCATCATTTCGCAGCGGCTCGTGCGTACCCGCTCAGGCAAGCGTGTAGCAGCCGTTGAGCTGATGATGAACACGCCGCATATCCGTGACCTCATTCAGCGTGGCGAAATCAGCGAAGTGAAGGAAGCGTTGAAGAACAGCACAGAAAAAGGTGTGCGCAACTTCGATGAAGCGTTGCTGGAGCTTTACAAGGCCGGCACGATCACGATGGAAGAGGCGATGTCGCACGCGGATTCGCGCGCCAATCTCGAAGCAAAGGTCAACTTCGGCTGAAACCTGGCGGGAAGCGTGCCTGGCTCTTGAGGCAAAGGCCGATGGCCGAGCAATTTGCAGCTGGGTGGCCGGCGCGCGAGGTCGCAGCTCGCGTCAATTCCAGCACGATCGCCCGCGACGGGCTCAGGCGTCCGCGTGAAAAACGCGTGCCGCGTCGAATACCGGGCCGTCAACGCACACGCGTTTCATCGCCGGTCCCGCGTCTTCCTGCACCAGCACCGTGCAACCGGCACAGCCACCGACGGCACAGGCCATGAACTCTTCCAGTGATACCTGGCAAGGCAGCTCATAGCGGCGTGCCAGGGCGGCGGTCGCCTCGAGCATCGGCGTTGGCCCGCAGGCGAAGACTTCGACCGTTGCAAGCTCAGCGTCCGACAGGGCCGTAAGCCACTGCTCGGCGAGTTCCGTCACGTAACCACGAAAACAGCCGGCGAAATTGTTCAGGCTCGCGAGCCGGCTGGCAATGCCCCAGGACTCGATGAGCGGATGGGCACTGACGATTTCCTTTGCGAGCCACGGCGTCGGCAGTTTTGATGACTGCAACGCGAACGGGAACGGCAGTTCCGACCCCATCAGGACGAGCGGCTGCCAGTCCGACTGAGCTGCACGCAGGGTTTCTGCGAGAAACACCATCGGTGGAATGCCGACGCCGCCGCCGACAAGCAGCGGTCGCGTGCGACCTGGCGTCGGCTGAAAACCGCGGCCGATGGGTCCCATGACGCTTACCGTATCGCCCGGTTGACGTTTGCCAAGCGCATCGAGACCCTGGCCAACGATTTTGAACAGGACCTCAATCCAGCCGTCGGCGGCATTCGCCCGCATGATCGAGAGGGGCCGCCGCATCGGGATGCCTTCGTCGCAGCGCACGTGCGCGAAACTGCCGGCGGTCGCCCGTGCCGCGCATTCGGGTGCCGCAAGGCGCAATACGAACTGTGAGCCCGGAAAATGCTCGACGGCCAACACCCTGGCGTCTTCGACGAAGATCGTATCGCGGTGCGGGCGTAAAACGTCAGCTGAACTCAAGGGCGGTCCTTGCCGGTCACTGCGCACAGGATTGCCATGCGCACGGCGACACCGGATGTCACCTGTTCCGTGATCACAGAACGCGCACTGTCGGCCAGTGAGGATTCGATTTCGATGCCGCGGTTCATGGGTCCCGGATGCATGACGATCACATCGCGCGCCGCGATTTTCAGGCGCTCGTTGCTGATGCCGTAGTTGGCGAAATATTCATCGATGCCCGGAATGCCATCCAGGTTGCCGATGCGCTCGCGCTGGATGCGCAATGCCATGACGACATCGGCGCCGCGCAGGCCATCGTCCAGATTCGACAGGATGCGCGCGCCGGGAAAGTCCTCCTGGCGCGGCGCGAGCGCCGGCGGTGATACGAGCCGCAGTTCGCCGACTCCCATGGTAGTCAGCCCCTGCGACGCAGAACGGGCGACCCGCGAGTGAGCGATATCCCCCACGATGGCGACGGTTAGCTTGCTGAAGTCGCGCTTGTGGCGGCGGATGGTCAGCAGATCGAGCAAGCCCTGCGTCGGGTGCGAGACTTCCGATTCACCCGCATTCAGCACGCTGACGTGCGGCTCGACATGGCGCGCGATGTAGGCGGGCACGCCGTCGCTCGCATCGCGTACAACGAACACATCAACCTGCATCGCCTGCAGCGTGTAAATCGTGTCGAGAATGCTTTCGCCCTTCTTGCGGGAAGACGTATTGACGTCAAGGTTCAATACGTCGGCACCCAGGCGTTTCGCAGCCAGGTCAAACGATGCGCGCGTGCGCGTGCTCGGCTCGAAGAAAAGGTTTGCGACCGTGTAACCGCGCAGGACATTCGAGCGGGCGGCAGGAGTTCCGAGCGGGCTCAACCAGCGTTCTGCTGCATCGAGCAATTCCGTCATATGCTCGCGGCTGATGCCGCGCAATGTCAGCAAATGGCGCAGGCGGCCATCGTTCGAGTACTGGACGTCGCTGTCGGCTGCGGTGCGAGATTCGTTATAGAGTTCGGTCACGTTCATGGCGCCGGCATTCTACTCTGAATCGACGCGATTATTTAACGCCGATTGTGCAAGCCAGCGCTCTGCGATGATGGCCGCGGCCGCCGCGTCGATCGCCGCTTTGCCGATGCGCCGGCGTGCGCCGGCCTGGCGGCTGGCTTTGAGCTGGGCGCTGGCCTCACTGGATGACAAACGTTCGTCAATTGTCTCGATCGGCAGCTTGTAGCGAGCGAGGGCGGTGCAAAATGCCTCGATTGCGGGAACGAGCGTTCCCGGTTCGCCTTCTTTGGTCATTGGCAGCCCCACGATCAGCCGCTGCGGACGCCAGTCCTTGATAAGCGCATCAATATGCTGCCAGTCCGGGCCAGCCTCACGATTCGCAACGGTCGAGACGGCGCTGGCAGAGCCGGTTACCTGCTGGCCAACCGCAACGCCGATCCGGCGCAGCCCGAAGTCGAAGGCCAGCACGGTTTCCGGGGCGTTTAAGTCAGGCGTGCCCGGCATCGGGAGACAAGCGGCTCATATCGATACCCAGTGAGCGCGCGGCCGCATGCCAGCGGTCCTGGTAGGCGAGGTCGAACACGATCTCTGGCGAAGCTGGCACGCTGAGCCAGCTGTTGGCGAGCATTTCCTGCTCGAGTTGACCGGCCGCCCAGCCCGCGTAGCCGAGGGCAACGAGCGTCTTGTCCGGGCCCTTGCCGGCGGCCATCGCGTCCAGCACGTCGCGTGAGAAAGTGAGCTTGATGTCGTCGGATACTGACAGCGAGCTTTCGAACTCCACCGCGGAGTTGTGCAGCACGAAGCCCCGGTCGACCGCGACCGGCCCGCCGCTGTAAATCTGGGAATTGGCCGTTTTCTGGTCTGTGGCAGTGAGCGAAAGCTGCGCCAGCAGCTCGCCAAGCGCCATCGATAACGGGCGATTGATGACGATGCCAAGCGCGCCGTCCGCATTATGTTCACAGACAAGTGTCACCGTCGCGTGAAACTGCGGGTCGTTGAGACCGGGCATCGCGATGAGCAACTGATTGCAGAAAGCACCGGAAGATTCCATGGGAACAGTATCGGTGCGTTCGCAGTGCAGAACAACCGGCGAGGGCAAAACGCGATTGCTTTGCGGAATTTGCGCCTGAACAGCGCTCAGTCAGCGAAGCGCCATTTGTAAAGGAAATTGAGTTCGGGGTAATCGACCCGCACCGCTTCCGGGAAAGGATCGAACGGCGCCGCGCGCCGCAGGATACTTAGCGCAGCCTGGTCAATTACGCGCGAACCGGACGAGCGCACAATGACCACTTCGGACAGTTCGCCGGACGCTGCAATCGTGACTTCCAGGGTCGGGCTGCCGGTTAATCCGCGCAGGCCGGCCTGCTCAGGAATGTACTTGCTGCCAACGCTTTCGATTTTTCGCTTCCAGCGATCGACATAGCCGGCAATGCTTGATTCGCGCGTGTCGGCACTCAGGATCACGCGCTGCCGATTCTGGTCACGCACGAGGAAGTTCGCGACATCGTCCTGGGGTAGTGGCAGGGTCGTCTCGACACCGGCCTCAAGATAGGCGGCGCGCGCTTCACGGTCCTGCGGCAGCTCGCGGGGTTTGTCCAACACCTGCTGCGCCAGCGTGGCGCGCGTTGTCAGTACCTGGTCTGCCGTTGCTTCCTGCAGCATCGAGTCCTGCAGTGACTGCGCGTTCAGGTCGCCCAGATTATTGACGGGTACGTTGCTTTTGGCGGGTGCCCCGGGACGCGCCGCTTCGTCCGTATTGCCGCCACCTTCCTGGCTTGCCTGCGCGAGATACTCTGCCTTGTCGTCGCGCTTGATGCTGCGATCAGGATCGGCAACGATCGTGACTTCGAGCGATACGGAATCATTCGGCGGCAATTCGAACAGTGCATTGAACGTGATGCCAATGATCAGGATGCCGTGCACGAGTGCGGCGAGGAACAGCATCGGCGGCAGACGATCCGGCTTCGCGCCGTGATCGAGCTCAACCTCGTCCAGTTCGGTAGAGTCCGCCAATTGTAAGTTGCTGGTTGCAGTCATTTTGGGTTCGGTCGCCATTCTCAGGCCCGCGCAATTGTGGCACAGATAGTACGTCTCGCCGCCGCAGCGTTCATTGCGGCAACCAGTTTACGCGGCCCCGCATGCTCTCGGTGAGACGCAGGTCACCGCTCGTTGCAACGAGCAGTGCGTATTCAAAACCTACCCGTGTTGACCGCAGCCAGCTCGCCGGGTGCCCATGGGTACCAATCCTTGCCGACCGCCAGAAAATAGCTTTCAAGATCGACAAGTGCTGTAGCGAATTCCGCCCGCGACGTCTGCGAAGCGCTGACCGTGACTATCGTGCCGAGCGCCGCCAGCTGTTGCTCCACATGGGTGCCGGCGGGCCTGTCGCCACAGGCCGCCACGACACCAAGGCAGCACGGGAGGAGGGTTCTAGTGCAGCCGGCGATCAATGGCATCGAACAGTTGGCCGGCAATGTTGAGGTCAAACATGCGGTCCAGTTCACGAATACCTGTCGGGCTCGTTACATTGATTTCGGTGAGGTAGTCGCCGATGACATCGATACCGGCAAACACGACGCCGCCTTCCTTGAGTTTCGGCCCGACGCGCGAACAGATAAAGCGGTCGCGCTCGGTCAGCTCGCGACCCTCAGCGGTAGCACCCATCACGAGGTTGCCGCGGTTGTCATCAGGCGGCGGAATTCTTGCCAGCGCGTAGGGGACCGGCTCGCCATCGATCAGCAGGATGCGCTTGTCGCCCTTGTTGATCTCCGGGATAAACGTTTGCGCCATTGCAAAACGCTGGCCGTTGTCGGTTAGCGTTTCAAAAACCACGTTCGCATTGTTATCGCCTTTCCGGATAACGAAAATCGAGCGACCGCCCATGCCATCCAGCGGCTTGACGACGACGTGCTGGTGTTCGCCCAGGAACTTCTTCAGTTCTGCCATCGAGCGCGTGATGAGGGTTGCTGGTGCACAGTCGGAAAACCAGGCGGTGTAGGCCTTTTCATTCATATCGCGGAGGCTGTCAGGCCGATTGACGACCAGCGCGCCCGCGTCGGCCGCCCGTTGCAGGATGTAGGTGCTGTAGATGTACTCCATGTTGAACGGTGGATCCTTTCTCATCAGGATCACATCCAGTTCGCCCAGTACGATTTCCTCGGGCGTGCCGAGCGTGAACCAGTCCTGCGGGTCTTCGCGTACCTGCAGCACGCGCGCACTGCCCAGTGCGACACCAGCGACGAGCCGCAGGTCACGCATTTCAAGGTAATAAATCACGGCATCGCGGCGCGTTGCCTCAAGCAGCATGGCAAAGGTGCTGTCTTTCTTCGGTGTGATCGAACTGATCGGGTCCATGACGACACCGAGTCGCATTGGCTTGGCGGGCATGTGTTTCGCTGCTCCTGTAGCGCTTCCAAAGGGCCGCCAGTACGGCAGGCGGACATAACTATACAGGTGGAATGCGCTACCCAGTACCGCTGTATGGCAGCTCGCGGGCGGCCTGCCGCGCTTCCTTGAAAATTGCGCAATGCACCTGATTGACATGGAAAAGTTGCCGCTGGGCGGCCTGTCGTGGCGACCCATGGGGCAATGTGGTACAAGTCGCACTGGCTGACGATGAATGGCAGAACAGCCCTGGTGACGGCGATTTTTCGCAGTTTCAAGCGGGCTGCCAGCCACGAGCCCGCTGCGCAGGATCATCCGGCGGTCAGCTTTGCCTGGGCAGCAAAGTTGAGCGTTGTGTAGCGGCACTTTGGTCAGCACGGAATAGCATGGCGACCCGGTCCCGGTCGGCAAATGGGCGAGGAAATCCAGTGTCAAACGGCGCATCTCGAAGTCTGAACGGACTCAAGATTCTGGTTATCGATGACAGCAAAACAATCCGTCGTACGGCGGAGACGCTTTTGTCGAAGGAAGGCTGCGAGGTTTTTACAGCCATAGACGGCTTCGACGCCTTGTCAAAAATTGCCGACCACCAGCCCGACCTGATTTTTGTCGACATCATGATGCCGCGTCTCGACGGCTACCAGACCTGCTCGCTGATCAAGCACAACAAAGTCTTCAAGAGCACGCCTGTCATCATGTTGTCGAGCAAGGACGGCTTGTTTGATCGCGCGCGTGGCCGCATCGTCGGCTCGGAGCAGTACCTGACCAAACCGTTTACCCGCGACGAACTGATCGGCGCGATTTCCAACCAGATCAATTGATACCGCGACTCACGAGAAAATCCTGACCATGGCTACCGTGCTGATAGTTGATGATTCCCCGACCGAGCTGCATCTTTTTCAGAAAATGCTGGACAAGAATGGCTTCGTAACGCTGGTCGCCGACAACGGCGAAGACGGCCTGCAGCAGGCGCAGTCGGCGCGCCCGGACTGCATCCTGATGGACGTCGTCATGCCGGGCATGAACGGCTTCCAGGCGACGCGCAAGCTCACCCAGAATCCCGCGACCGCAAACATTCCGGTCATCATGGTGACAACCAAAGACCAGGAGACAGACAAGATCTGGGGCATGCGCCAGGGCGCTGTTGAGTATCTCGTCAAGCCGGTCAAGGAAGCCGACCTTGTCGCAAAAATTCATGCGGTAATGGCTGCGTAAATGACCGCGACTGCTGATCTTCAGGCCCTGATCGATACGCCATTCGAGCTGCTGCAGGAGCTCGAGCGGCGCAGTCGCATTGCCCTGGCCGGCAAGGGCAGCGGCGAGTTGCCGGAAGAATGGGTCGGCGTTGGTTTTCGTATCGGTGATGAACAGTTCGTGGCCAGCCGTGAAGAGGTGCGCGAAATTCTGATGTTGCCCGACAGCATCACGCGCGTGCCGGGCGCGAAGCGCTGGGTACTCGGCGTCGCCAATCTGCGCGGACACCTGTTGCCGCTGATCGATTTGAAATTATTTCTGGGCAGCGGGCGTACCCCGTTGCGGCGCGTCAGTCGCGTAATTTCGGTCAATCACCGGGACGTGCCGGCCGGCCTGGTCGTTGACGAAGTGCTGGGCTTTCGCCGCTTTACAGACAATGAATTCGCCGGCGAATGGCCGGAAACGGTCGTGCGCTGCGATCGCTTCATTCGCGGTGCGTACAAGCGGGGCCAGGACGTCTGGCCGATTTTTGGACTTTACGAGCTGCTGGCAAGCAGTTCGTTCCTGCAGGCCGCGGCGGATTGACGCGGCTGCATCATAATTATTAGACGAGTTTAATCAGAATCATGGCTGAGAAACGCGACAAGACTTCCCTCTTCATGCCGCTGGCGATGTTGACTGGCGCGCTGTTGCTGGCCGCGGCCGGCATTGCGTGGGTGCAAGGCAAGGGTGCTGCATCGGGTAACCCGGGGCTGACGGGCCTGGCAACCGTATCGCAATCCATTGCACTGCAGGCAAGCCGCGTGCGCGCCGGCGAAGCCGAGGTTTTGCCAGGATTGGCCGCGAATCTCGCCGCGCTTAAAGAATTGCGCGGCGCTACAAACAAGCTGCCGGGTAATCGCGCCGACTGGGACGCCCTGACAAACGATGCGACAACACTGGTTGCGCAAAGTGATGCACTGCAGGCCAGCGCTGCTGCTGCCACTGAAGTCACGACGCTCGCGCCACAGCTTCTTGCTGCAGCGGAGTCACTGCTCGGAACGGCGGGCGGGAGCGCCGCTCTGCAGTCAGTTCAGGACACGACACAGAGTCTAACGAGCGCGGCGCAGGCCATGCTCTCAAGCAGCGATGTGCAGTCACTGGCAGCAGCGCTAGGCAACGGTCTTGCCTACCTGCGCGATTTGCGGTCGGCGTTTGCCGGCGAATCGACAACGCTGGATGTTGCCGCGATCAGTGATGCTGACAGAGCAGCCGGGCTGGAACCCTTCGATACGGCGCTGTCCGCAATAGATGTCAGCGCAACAACCCTGATTACGAATGCACAGGCAGTTGCCGATGCACGCAACGCCGCTGCGCGAGTCATCGCCAGCGCTGATCGCCTGCAGGCGCCGCTTGTGAATTCCGCGGCCGACTCAGGCAGCGCCACGGACGGTGGATTGCTGGCGAACGCCTACCTCGTGCCGGCGTTGCTCCTCGCCGCCTTGTTGGGCGTGCTGCTGCTCGTCTTCCTGTATAGAAAGAGTCTCGTATTCGAGCGCGCCGCACAGGTGCAGGCAGAGCAGAACGAACGCAATCAGCAGGCCATTCTGCGCCTGCTCGATGAACTCGGCAGCCTGGCAGACGGTGACCTCACCGTTGAAGCGACGGTAACCGAAGACATTACCGGTGCGATCGCAGACTCTATTAACTACGCTATCGAAAAGCTGCGCGAACTCGTCGCGACAATTAATGAAACCGCGATCATGGTGGATTCAGCGGCGAAGCAAACGGAGAGCACCGCCGTACACATGGCGCGCGCTGCCGAAAATCAGAATCGCGAGATCACGGCGGCAACGGAGTCAATTGTTTCGATGGCCGGTTCCATCGAGGAAGTATCCGGCAACGCCGAGCGCTCCTCGGATGTCGCACGTCATTCGGTCGATGTTGCACACAAAGGCGGCGAAGCCGTACGCCGCACAATCGATGGCATGAACACGATTCGCGAAACCATTCAGGACACCTCGAAGCGCATCAAGCGTCTCGGCGAAAGTTCGCAGGAGATCGGCAACATCGTCGAGCTGATCAACGACATTGCCGAGCAGACCAATATTCTCGCGCTGAACGCGTCGATCCAGGCATCGATGGCCGGCGAAGCCGGGCGCGGCTTTGCCGTAGTGGCGGACGAGGTACAGCGACTGGCCGAGCGTTCGACGAATGCTACGAAGCAGATCGAAGTGCTCGTGCGTACCATCCAGGCGGACACCAATGAGGCGGTCGTCTCGATGGAGCGCAGTACTACGGATGTCGTCGGTGGTGCGTTACTGGCAGAAAATGCCGGCGCTGCGCTCGACGAGATCGAGCAGGTTTCCAATCAGATTGCGAGCCTCGTCCAGAACATTTCGAGTTCGGCGCGCGAGCAGGCAGGCAGCGCCGCTGACGTCACGCGGCGCACCACGAAGCTGAAAGAAATCAGCGCGCAGACCGGCAAGGCGACGACCGCGACCGCCGCAGCCATATCCAAACTGTCGGAGCTGGCATCGCAGCTGCGTAGCACCGTTGCCGGTTTCACACTGCCTACCGCGGCCCTTACGTCGCTCAAAATGGGCGGCACCGCCAGGCCTGCGGCAGACGAATCCCAGGCTCCACATAAGGACCAGGCTGTCGGCTGAGCATCGCCGATTACCGCCCGATGAGCGCTACTACCGATAAACCGCAAATGCAGCATGGCGTGACGACCATGGTGCGTGGCCTGAATATTGTCAGCCAGGAGCTGACGGAAACGATTCGTGCCGCGCACCTCGCGCTCGAAGAATGTGTTGACGGTCGTGGCGGTAATGCTGCACTGGCGAGTTGTGCTTCGCTCCTGCACACCGTGCGCGGCGCCCTGCGCCTTACCGAAACCTACGGCGCAGCGTTGCTCGCCGAAGAAATGGAGGCGGTCTGCACGCACCTTGCAAGAGTCAAGGAAAGCCCGGGACGTGACGAGGGTCTCGACGCACTGACACGCGCCATGGTGCAGCTGCCGGCCTACATTGAACGTCTGCTGAGCGGCGGTCGTGACATTGCGCTCGTCCTGTTGCCGCTGCTGAACGACTTGCGTGCTGTGCGCGGCAAGCCGCTGCTCTCGGAAGGTACGCTGCTGCTGCTGAATCTGTCACCGTCACAGCAGTCCGTGGACCAGCGTGAGCGGACTACGAGCGGTGAAGATGTCGTGCGTGTCGCGCTGCGCTTGCGGCCGCGTTTTCAACTCGCGTTACTTGGTCTGATCAAGGGCGGCAATTCGCCGAAACACCTGAAAACGCTTGGCGAAGTTGCTGAAAAACTTGAGCACGCCGCCGTTGGCGATGAGCTTTACCAGTTGTGGTGGGTGCTGGGCGGCGTACTGGAGTCGTTACAGAACGGTGGCCTCGATATCGCTGTCGCGCTGAAACGCCTGCTGGGCCAGGCGGACCGGCAGATCAAGCGCCTGATCGACAATGGCCCGGAAAAGTTTCATGACCAGAGCGTCACGGACCTGCAGAACAATTTGCTTTATTACGTGGCGCGCTCCCGGCACGCAGGCCCGCGCGTCAGTGAAATTCGCGCAGCGTTTAATCTTTCAGAAATGCTGCCCGGCGACGAGCAGGTGGCGCATGCCCGGGAAAGCCTGTCAGCGCCCAGCGTAAAACTGATGTCGACCGTAGGTACTGCGATCAAGGAAGACCTTGGTCGCGTCAAGGACGTGCTCGATATTTATGTACGCACCGGCATGAGCAAGCCGTCCGAACTCGTTCCGCAGCTCGATCTTCTGAAAAAAATCAGTGACACCCTCGGCGTCCTCGGTTTGGGCGAGCTGCGCGGCAATGTTGACGCCGAAGTCGATCGACTTAAATCGATTGTCCGCGAAGGCGGCGACGCGCGCGAACAAACGGTGCTGGAGATTGCATCGACGCTGCTGCGCGTCGAGGACCGACTTGATCAGCAGCTGTTACGCCTGATTGCACCTCAGGGACCTGACGAAGGCGAGGCGGGCGACGAGAGCGAGGACGCCGAGTACAAGCATGTCGCGGAAGCCGTCATGCGCGAGTGCATTATCAATCTTGCCCGCATCAAGGAAACCTTTGCGCACAGCATGTCATCGAACAGCGATTCGCATGGTGTCGATAACGTGCCAACATTAATACGCGGCATTAAAGCGGGTTTCATGATGCTGCAGAAGAGCCGCGCGCTGGCTGTTTTCGATCGCATTGGCGAGCTCATTACGCTGGCGCTCCGCGGCGATGGGCCTGCCCGACTCGAGCAACGGGAGATGGACCGGCTGGCGGATGCCATTGTCAGCGTTGAGTACTATATGGAAACGGTCAAGGCAGGCCGCAAAGACCCGTTCTATATGCTCGACAATGCCGAGGCCTGCCTCAGCGTGCTGCAAAACCTCGAAGCCCGGCTTAGCGAAGATTTGCAGGAAGACACCGGGGAGTCTGCTGCAGTGACGGAACCGCCGCCGGTGCCCGATGCGGCGAGTCTGTTCAATACCTCAGTCCTGCGCACGGCGCCCGTTGTCAGAACGCCGTCGGCCCACATAGATCCCGAGCTGCTCGAGCTGTTCATCGAAGAGGCGAAGGAAGAGATCGCGACGATCAATCGCAATCTGCCGAAATGGGTTGCAGCGCCGGATGACATGGAGTCCCTGATAACCGTGCGGCGTTCGTTCCATACCCTGAAGGGCAGCGGTCGAATGGTCGGCGCAGAGCGCATCGGGGAGTACTGCTGGGCGATCGAGAACCTGCTGAATCGCCTGATCAATCGCACAATGACGCGAACTCCGCCGATGGTCGAGTTTATCGACGCCGCGGCAGCCGTCGTGCCAGAGCTCGTTGAGCAACTTGAGGTTGGCGCCGAACCGCAGGCAGACGTCAACCTGTTCCTGGCGCGCGCCAATGCGTTTGCAGAAGGCGACCCGAATGCAGCGCGCCTCAACATTGCCGAACCCGCAGCAGATCCGGATGCAGCGGATGACGACGGTTTAGAAATGGACCCCGTTCTGCTCGATATATTTTCGAAAGAGACGGCAGGCCACCTGCAGGCCATTCGCGAATTTATTGCGGCCTGCGAAGGCCACCGGGCACCGTTTTTCGTAACCGACAAACTGCACCGTTCCTGTCACACGCTGCATGGCAGCGCGAACATGGCCAATGTCGATCGCGGCGTTGCGGTTGCCGGCGCATTGAATCGTTACATCCGCCGCGTTTACGACTACCAGATAGGCTTCGGCGAAGAGGGCATCGACGCACTGCAACGCGCGGCGGTTGCGATCGAGACTATCGTTGCCGATATCAATAATTCCGATCGCGAGCGCGCGGACTACCAGGACTTGATTGACCGGCTTGCCGCACTTGCTGCGGCTGTCGAGCCGCCCGAGTCTGATGCGGACGACGCGGAGGAGAGGCGCCCGGACGATGTGCGTGTCGAGCCGGCAGCCGAAGCGCCCGACGAACCCGAGCTCGCGGCCTACGATGCCGAGATTGCCGCAATATTTTCTGAAGAGGCGGCGGAACTGCTCGAGGAGGCCGATCGCGCCCTCGCAACCTGGAGCAAGGACCGCAGTTCGCGTCAGCATCTCGAAGAGCTCAGGCGACACCTGCATACGCTTAAAGGTGGTGCGCGCATGGCGGGCGTTTCCGCGATGGGTAACCTGAGCCACGCTGTTGAAACGCTGCTAACCGGCATTGATGACGGTCGCATCAGCAGCAGCCGGGACGTGGACGAGCTGCTGCAGCACAGCATCGACGAGCTGCACCGCATGCGCGACAGCGTCATCGCTGGCAAATCAGTGTCGCCGGCCTCGCAGCTCGAAGAACGGATACGCGCGGTTTGTTCCGGCGGGCACGCGGCGATCAAAGACAGTGGCGATGTGCCGCTGGCAGGCAGCCGGGATGAATCAATCGCCACAGAGTCGAGCGAATTCAGTGCGGAAGAAAGCGATTTCGCCAGCATGGTCATCGTCAACGACGAGCAGGAAGCGGAGCCGGTATCGGCGTTCGATGCCGGCGGAGACGAACCCGCGGAATACACGAGCGAGGTGCCAGAGGACGCGGCCGACGCGGCGCGGCTTACATCCGACACCGGCCATGTTGCGACGATCAGCAGCGAAGAAGCCGAGCAGTTTATCGGCGGCAACGACGCGTTTGAGTCCACTGACGACGACGGCGCAGCGGAAGCGGCGGACCTGCACGACGAACGCGAACGACTGGCGGCCGGGGAAGATGCCGCTGCGGTACATGAGGACGAGACGTCTCTGAGCGAAGAGCCCGCAGAAGCGGCAAGCGACGATGCACCGGAAGACCAGGTAGCAGGCTACGATTTCATGCGCGCGCCAACGCTGCACGACATCGTGACGCGCGACTTGCCGGTCAAACACGAACAGACAACCGACGCTGTGGAACCGCCTGACGAGCTTCCGGAAGCGCCGCAAGAGATTTCGGAACCGCAGCAAGTAATGCCCGAATCCGAGGAAGAGCTTGCGCAACCGCCGCCGCAGGAAGCGGTGCCCGATGAACTCGGCGCGCGGCGCCAGATGCGTCTCGCGCAGGAAGCGGCCGAGCAGGGTCGCGGCCGGCACGGGCGTGGCGATCAGCGCCAGGAAACGGCGCGTATTGATGCAGAGCTGCTCGAGGACCTGCTCAACGCGGCTGGCGAAATCAGTATTTATCATTCGCGGCTCAGCCAGCAGATCACCACGATCGAGTTTCATGTCGAGGAACTCGAGCAAACGGTGGCACGACTGCGCGAGCAGCTGCGCAAGCTTGAGATTGAAACCGAAGCCGAGATCAGGCACGGCCACCAGGAAACCCTGACGTCGAAAGATTTTGATCCGCTCGAGATGGACCGCTATTCAAACATCCAGCAGCTGTCGCGCGCACTCGCAGAATCCGCCAGCGACATGACCAGCCTGAAAGATTTGCTGCGCAATACGACGTCGGAGGCGGAAACTCTGCTGGTGCAGCAGTCGCGCGTCACCGCCGAGTTGCAGGACGGACTGATGCGTACCCGCATGGTGCCGTTCGAACGGCATGTGCCACGCCTGACGCGCCTCGTCCGCCAGGTCGCGATGGAAACGAGCAAACGCGCCGAGCTTGCGGTTGAGGGTGCATCCGGTGAACTCGACCGGCAGGTACTGGACAAGATGCTGCCACCCTTTGAACACATGGTGCGCAACGCGGTAATACACGGCATTGAATCACCGCAGCAGCGGCAGGCCGCCGGCAAGCCGGCAACCGGCCGGATTACCGTGCGCCTGCATCGCGAAGGCGCGGAGATGGTCATCGACGTATCCGATGACGGCGCCGGTCTCGATGTAAACGCGATTCGCCGCAAGGCCTTCGAACGCGAACTGCTGCGCCCGGACAGCAAGGTCTCCGATGCGGAAATCATGCAGCTGATCCTGACGCCCGGTTTCAGCACGGCGCGCGAGGTAACCCAGTCTGCCGGCCGCGGCGTCGGCATGGACGTTGTGGCGACCGAAGTGAAACAACTGGGCGGCTCGCTGCAGATTTCGTCCGTCATTGGCCAGGGTACTAATTTCACAATTCGCCTGCCGTTTACGCTGGCGATCACGCAGGCGCTCATCGTGCGTGCGGGAGACGAGGTTTACGCACTGCCGTTGCCGACGGTCGAAGGTGTGGCACGCGTGGCGAACGCCCAGCTGAAGTCAATGCTCGAGAAGGCGGATCCGGTTTACGAATACGGCGAACAGACCTACCACTTCCGGCACCTCGGCATGTACCTGGGCGGACAGGCCGCGCAGCTGCCGGACGATAACAGCCACGTGCCGGTCATTCTCGTGCGTGCCGGGGATCAGGCCATCGCACTGCTTACTGACGAGATGATCGCGAGCCAGGAAATTGTCGTGAAGTCACTCGGTCCGCAGTTATCCAGCGTGCGCGGCATCTCGGGCGCCACCATTTTAGGCGACGGTCGTATCGTGCTGATTCTCGACATCAACTCGCTGGTGCGCGCCGGCATGCCCATTGTCGAAGTGCGTAGCGCGGCGCCGACCGCTGCGGACCAGCGGCCACTGGCGCTGGTCGTCGACGATTCGATCACCGTACGCCGGGTCATGGAGCGCTTCCTGACGCGCAACGGCCTGCGTGTCGTCACGGCGAAGGACGGTATGGATGCGATCAGCGTGCTGCGCGATGCGATGCCGGACATCATCCTGCTCGATATTGAAATGCCGCGCATGGACGGCTACGAATTCGCCACTCACGTGCGCAACGACGAGCGCGTTTCAGATGTACCGATCATCATGATCACCTCGCGCGTTGGCGACAAGCATCGCGCCCGCGCGATCGAGATTGGCGTAAACGACTATCTCGGCAAGCCCTACCAGGATTCGCAGTTGCTCGACGCCATCGCGCGCCTGCTTGAAGACCGCGGGGTGTCCCTCGGGTGAGTAACGGCGTTGAAGAACTCTACAGCCTGCTTGTGCCGCTCGCCGACGATCGCCTGATCGTGCCGCGCGCCTGCGTCGCCGAAGTTGTGCGCTACGTTGATCCGGATACTGTTCCCGGCAGCGAGCCGTGGCTGACCGGTACCATTAACTGGAACGGTCGCGCGCTGCCGGTGGTGTCTTTCGAGGGCACCCTCGGCAGGGAGTTGCCACCCGTGACGGGGCGCACGCGCATCGTGGTTTTTTATTCCAGCACCGGGCTGGTGCGCGCCGGCCACTTCGGCATATTGACGCAGGGTTTTCCGCAACTCGTGCGCGTCAATCGGGATGTGCTGAAGCTCGAATCACGCGACGGCTGGCCGGTCGAGGCACCGGTGCTGTGCCGCGTCAAGATGATCAACGAGTACCCGCTGATTCCGCATCTCGAAAAACTGGAGTCAATGGTCGCGAACGAAGCGGTCGACGGTTAGCGAGTTTTAAGTCGGAGTCCGTGGCGCGAGATCACCCCACAGCGACTGCACCAGCGCCAGGGCCGCAATCGCCGCAGTTTCTGTCCGCAGCACGCGCGGACCCAGCCCGATTGGCACGAAACCCCGCGCACTCGCGAGCTCCTGTTCCGCGGCACTGAAACCGCCTTCCGGACCGACCATCAGTTCAATGCCGGCCGACGGCGTCGCTAGATTTGCAAAATGCCGCTCGGCACCCGGCAGGAGAATCAGGCGGCTGCTTTTCGCTGGCGCGTCTCGTTGCAGGTAATCCTGCAATGTCATCGCCGCGTCGATGGCAGGTGGCACGCTGCGACCACATTGTTCGCAAGCGCTTTCACCGATACGTTGCCAATGCTGTTGCCGCTTTGCGGCGCGCTCGGCACTCAGCTTGACGACAGAGAACTCGGTTTGTAACGGCGTGATGCGGCGCACACCCAGTTCGGTGGTTTTTTGCACCACAGTGTCCATGCGCTCACCCTTTGAAATACCCTGCAGCAGGTGCACGGCAAGCGGCGACTCGCTCTGGCGTTGCGTAGCTTCTGCAATGGTGACACGTACTTCCTGCTTGCCAATTTCCGCAATCACAGCCGCAAACTCGGGCCCGCTGCCGTCAAACAGAATCAGCGCATCGCCAGGGCGAGAACGTAGTACCCGCCCAATATAGCGTGCCGCTTCACCGCGCAGCACGCAGCTGCCATGTTCGGCGAGTTTTTCGTTAGTAAACAGTCTGGGGGTGGACATCAGTTCGATTCGCAGCTGCGTCCGCCGCATTAGGCCGGCCGCTGATAGCGATGTCAAAGGTCCGCCCGGCCGTTATCATGGGCTCTCGCAAACGCCAGCGGTGGGCAGCAGGGCAGCAATGAAACGGAGCTCGCAAAATTACAGGATCGACCTGGCAACGGGGCTGATTAAGCCAGCTAAACAGTGTCCATCGCCGAACCAGGACGCGCGGCCGGCGGATGCTGCGCCGGAATTGCTCGTGCTGCACGGCATCAGTCTCCCGCCCGGCGAGTTTGGCGGGCCCTACATCGAGCAATTGTTCTGCAACACGCTCGATCCCGACGAGCATCCCTATTTCGCCGAGATCAGGGACCTGCGGGTTTCTGCGCACCTGTTGCTGCGCCGCGATGGCGAACTGATTCAGTTCGTGCCGTTTACAAAGCGCGCCTGGCATGCGGGCGTTTCGTCGTTTCGCGGTCGCGACTGCTGCAATGATTTCTCCATCGGAATTGAGCTGGAAGGCGAGGATCACAGGCCCTACAGCGATGCGCAATACAGGCAGCTGCCGCCTATCGTGCGTGCCCTGCAGGATGCCTATCCGCGCCTTGAAAATCGCCACATTGCTGGCCATTGCGACATCGCGCCGGGCAGAAAAGAGGACCCCGGTCCTGCTTTCGACTGGCTGCGACTGTATGATGCTCTGAGCGATTCCCAAGAGATCAACCTGCCGTCATGAAACTGATCGCATTGCTTATCGGCCTGCTCATCGAGCGCCTGGCGACCCAGCTGTTCCACCTGCGTGAACTGCGCTGGCTGGACCGCATCATCGATGCGGGTTGCGACAAGATCCTGAAACTGGCGAATTGGCCGCCGTTAATCCCCGTGCTGCTGCTGGCGATCCTGCTCGTGCTGCCGGTTTTCGTCGTGATGCTGCTGCTCGGTGACACGCTGTTTGGCTTCCCCTACCTGCTGCTGGCCATCTTCGTGCTGTTCTTTTCGCTGGGCCCGAAGGACATTGCCGAAGAAGTTGACGATTACTGTCTTGCGGTCGAGGCCGACGACCAGGAACGGATCGCGGTTACCGCCAAGGCCCTGCTTGAAAAAGAAGTACCCGAGGACGCCTGGCAGCGCATCAGCGAAGTTGAACAGGCTGTGTTCGTACAGGCCAACAATCGACTGTTCGCCGTTATTTTCTGGTTCATCCTGCTGGGCCCGCTGGGTGCATGGTCGTACCGGGTTACCGACCTTATTCGCCGGCGAGCTGTCTTCAAAGCGGCGCGTCACAGCGACGAAGAGCAGCCGCAGCAGATTGTTGGTGCGGCGAATTCATTGCATAGCTGGCTGGCCTGGGTACCGGCAAGACTGACCGCCTGTGGTTATGCGCTGGCCGGCAGTTTTGACGATGCCTTTGCATCCTGGCGTGACTCGCAAGCACAGAACGCGTCAAGCACCGGCGAAAAGAGCGACCAGCTGCTGGCGCGCGTCGGGGTTGCGTCACTGGCATTGGCGCCACTCGACGATGAAAACGAAACGTCACGAGCCATTCGTGGCGCGACCGCGGCAAACCGGCTCGTGTTTCGACTGCTGTTGCTGTGGGCCGTCGTTATTGCAGCCATGACACTGTACGGCTGGTCTGTCTGAAGCAAAGCATGCGAGTGACTGCGGTATGCGTCGTAGTGCTGCTCGCTGCCTGCGGCGGGCCCGAGCCCTTACCCAGCAAAAGCGCAGCAACTCCTGAGAAGCTGCGCATCGTTACGCTGGCACCCCATCTTGCTGAACTCGCGTTCGCAGCCGGCGCCGGATCACAACTTGTCGGGGTGAGCTCCTACAGTGATTTCCCGGCCGAGGTCAAAGACCTGCCGGTGGTCGGCGACGCGTTTCGCATAGACCAGGAGCAGCTCGCGCTGCTGGACGCGGATATGTTGCTGGCCTGGGCCAGCGGCACACCGGCTCATATCATTGATTCCCTGCGGGACCGCGGCTATCGCGTCGAGCTCATCAGAAGCGAGCGCCTGCAAGACATTGGGCGCGCGCTGGAACAGATCGGTGAGTTGACGGACAGACGCGCCACCGCCAGCGCTGCTGCTGCTGCCTTCGACGCCGAGCTCGCCGCGCTTGCCGTAAAGTGGGCTGACGCAGAGCCGCTGCGAGTCTTCTACCAGGTGTCACTGCGACCGCTGTACACCGTCAACGGCAAGCACTACATCAGCGAGCTGATTAACGTCTGTGGCGGACAAAACATTTTCGGTGATCTGGGTGAGCTTGCGCCGATGATCAGCGAAGAGGCGGTGCTGGATCGCGACCCGGAAGTGGTGCTGTCAGCTGACACCGGCGACGAGTCGACAGCGCTTCCCTGGGGCAGCTGGAAAAACCTCGCGGCAAATCGCTACGCAAATCATTTCAAGATTCCGGCCGACACGGTTGCGCGGCCCACGCCGCGCGTCATCATGGCCGGCGAAGCCATCTGCGCCGCGCTGCAAGTAGCCCGCGAACATCGCGCGCAGCAGGGTGGGATCGGCACGGAAAATTAGCGGCTGCGCGGCAAGCTCGCTGCGTGTCTGCAACGGCGTGCCAATTGCAAAGTGCCTGACTGGCAGCGTCGCCGGCCCTAGCTGTCGCGCTTGCGATCCCAGATCACTTCCTGACCGGATTCTTCGCGCGCCAGACAACGCGCGATGACAAACAGCAGGTCCGACAGCCGATTCAGGTAACGCACTGCCTGCGGTCGTACCGTCTCGGTTTTTTGCAGGGTCAACACCCGCCGTTCCGCGCGCCGCACGATGGTGCGAGCGAGATGGCAGGCTGCGGCCGCCGGGCCGCCGCCGGGCAGGATAAATTCTTTCAGGAGCGGCAGGTCGGCATTGAATGCATCCAGCTGTTCCTCGAGTTTTGTCACGAAACTGTCTTCGATTGCAGCGTGTCCCGGTATGCATAGCTCACCACCCAAATCGAACAGGTCGTGCTGCACGTCCAGCAGGCAGGCACGGATTGCCTCAGGTACGGCGTCGTTGGCGAGGATGACGCCAATCGCGCTATTCGCCTCGTCAACGGTGCCATACGCTTCAACACGCGCGTCATCTTTGGCAACGCGGCTGCCATCGCCAAGACCGGTGCTGCCGTCATCACCGGTACGTGTGTAGATCTTGCTGAGTCGATGTCCCATGGGCTACCGCCAGCGGTACTTGAGTTCAAGGAATGCACTGCGTTCGGCCATGCGGTACGGCGCAGCGGTTTGGTACTCAGTGTCCAGCAGGTTTTCAATACGCGAATTCAGCTGCCACTGTTGCCCCAGTCTAAACTGTCCGGTCAGATTTACGAGTACATAGCCGGGTAGTGATTCCGCAAAGTCCTCGCGCCGGCCACTGGCGAGCATCGACAAGCCGAGCGTGTGACTGCCGAGCGCGCGCGTGAGGTTCACGGTCAGGCTGCGATCGGCGCGGCGCAACAGCTTGCTGCCATCCGCTGCATTCTCGGCACGTTGCGCCACGACGTCA
This sequence comes from Woeseia sp., assembly GCA_049665065.1. Taxonomy (GTDB): domain Bacteria; phylum Pseudomonadota; class Gammaproteobacteria; order Steroidobacterales; family Woeseiaceae; genus Woeseia. The sequence continues at coordinate 26,595 of JBATFU010000149.1, forward strand.
GTGCGCAGGCGATACTTGTCACCCTGGTAGGCCCAGCCAAGCTGTGCGCCGCGAATCTCGGCGCTCGCGAGGTTTTGCAACGTAAACGTGCCGAGATCGAATTCGATCAGGTCGTCGATGTCATTGCGATACAGCTCGAGATGCACGGTGTTGCGCGCATTGAGTTCCAGCTTTGCGCCCAGCTGGATTTCGTCGGCAACTTCAGGCTTGAGCTCCGCATTGCCGCCGAAGCCGAAGCGATCAGAGGCATCGGGCGCGCGAAACGCGTGGCCAATGCCGGCGCTCAACGACCAGGCTTCAGTCACATCAAGCGCGTACTCGGCGTTCCAGGTCAGTTCGTTGCCGAAGGTATCGTGGTCGGTGTAGCGACCTGCAATAAATGCGCGGTGCCTGCCGTGCGTAATGCTGTCCTGCAAAAACACGGCGCGGGTCGCGGTGTTTTCACTGAAGCCGCTGCCAAAGGATTCGGCGCGCGCCTTTTCTTCCGTTACGTATATGCCGGCGGCGAAGTTGTGCCCGGTCAGGTTCAGCGAGTACTGCCAGTCGAGCGCATTGCGGCGGGACAGGACAAAGTCGGGCGACTGGTTCTGTTCGATTTCGTCGAGCATATGGCTGATAAGCAGGCGGCTGGCAGATCGCTCGCCGAGCGGCGTTGCAATCTCCAGCGCACTGCTTTCGTTGCGGTAGTCCTGGTCGATCGGCGCGAGGAAAAAGTCGAGATACTCGCTGCGGCCACTGGCGCGCCAATGCCGAATATTCACTGTTGAATTGCCGAGCTGGCGACTGCCGTAGATGTTGGCGCTGACGTTGTCGTAGCCGCGTTCGACGTCGCTGTCGCTGCGGATGGCGTAGCCGTCGGTATCCTGCGCGTTCAGCGTAAGACCGAACTCGCCGGCGCTGCCGTTCGCACCGAAACTGGCGTACGCCGACTGCGTAGCGAAACTGCCGGCTCCGGCACCTGCTTCCGCATAACCGTCGCCGGCGCGGCGCGTGATGATGTTAATAACGCCGCCAATGGCGTCCGTTCCATACAGCGACGAGCGTGCGCCTTTGACGATTTCGATACGCTCGATCACTTCCGGCGCAATGTTCTGCAGTGCCGCGCCGCCGATCGTGCCCGGATTAATGCGCACGCCGTCAACGAGCACCAGCGTGTGATTGCTTTCCGTGCCGCGCATGAAAATCGAGCTGGCCTGCCCGGGCCCGCCATTGCGACCGATATCGAGGCCGGCTTCAAAGCGCAGCAGTTCAGCGACATCACTCGCTGCGGCTAATTCGATTTGTTCGCGGTTGATAATCGTCACAGGCACGATCACGTCCTGTAACGCAAGTTCACTGCGCGTCGCTGTTACGACAATGACATCGCCTGCCGCGCTCGCAAGCGCTGGCAGTGCCAATAGCAAGCAAACGAATAGTGATATGCCCCGAATTTCCCGCATCTTGTTTGCCTCTGCATGCCGCCCGCATGCCATTTTCATTATTGAAAGCGACAACACTGCGGGGGAGAGGGACGCATAGCCTGAAGGCACGTCCGAACAGTCGCCCGCCGCGCCGTTCGCGTGTTCATCGGGCCGGTCTCCGGGCTTACGAGCGGCTGTGACACCTCCTCGCAGCGCCTTCCCACGAAACCTGGCATCCGGGGTGGACGCGGGCTTCGCAGTGGCTCCACCGTGACGATCTGCGGCGGGGGCTGCGACTTAACTCGATCACCGTTGCGGGGGCAGCGCCGGAATGCAGAGAGCAAGTCTCTTTACCGGCTTCCCGTTCACCCGGATTAACGCCAATCCGGGCTCACCTGATGAGGGCGCCACAGTAGGTACCCGACCCGGCACTGTCAAGCCTCAGTCTTGAGTCACGGCGCGGCTGCCGCCATAGTGTCGCCTTCCAACGAGGGAGTGACTGTGAGCGACAGAAAAAAAGCCAGGGAATCGCGCGAGCTAAGTGTCGCGCTGCAAGCTGCCCGCGCTGCCGCAGACCTCAGCCGGCGCTACTACAGCGGCAATTTTACCGTCCGCACCAAGGCGGATCGCACGCCCGTGACGCAGGCCGATGTCGAATGCGAAGAGCTGATTCGCGAGATTATTCTTGGCGCGTTCCCCGCTGACGGCTTCTACGGCGAGGAAACCGGCAAAACGCAGGCATCGAGCACCCGGCTGTGGCTCGTCGACCCGATCGATGGCACGAAAGGCTTCGTCAGGCAGTATCCGTTTTTCTCGACACAGATTGCCCTGATGCAGGACGGCGAGCTCGTGCTGGGCGTATCCAGTGGCACGATGTTCGATGAACTCGCCTGGGCCGAGCGTGGCCACGGCGCCTGGCTGAACGGCAAGCAACTGGCGGTAAGCGATACTGCAGAGCCTGATCGCGCGTCCGTGTCAGGCGGCAATCTTGCTTCGCTGGCGAAAAGCGCCGGCTGGGCCGAGTACGGAAAAATCGTGGCGGCCGCCGATCGTATTCGCGGCTACGGCGATTTCTATCACTATCACTTGCTGGCGGCTGGCAAGATCGATGCCGTTATCGAATCCGATGTGAATATTCTCGATATCGCGGCGCTGTCGGTAATCGTCACAGAGGCCGGTGGCACGTTCACCGACCTGAACGGCCGGGCACCGGCGCTTGAGACGCGTTCCGTGCTCGCCGCCAATCCGGCACTGCACGCCGCGTTCCTGCCGCGACTTACAGGATTCGTAGCCTAGGCGCGGTCAGCCGCTGGCGAAGAACAACGTCGTGTCGCGCCAGGGCACCGGCTCTATCGGCGTTGCATACAAGGCGCTTAACGTGTCGCTGCGCAATACCGATTTCGCCGGTCCGAATTCCCAGCGGCCATCGCCGAACAACAGCAGGCAGTCGGTTGCATAGCGCACCGCGAGATTGACGTCGTGCAGGCTGGCCAGCACGGTATTGCCGGCAGCCGTTTCGCGGCGAAATTCATTCAGCACATCCAGCTGATGCTGCGGGTCGAGGTGATTGGTCGGCTCATCGAGAAGATAAACCTGCGGCTGCTGGGCCAGCGTTTGCGCAATGGCGAGTCGACGCCGTTCGCCACCTGACAGGGTAGCCACGTCGCGATCGCGCAGTTCGGCAAGATCCATTCGCTGCAGGCAGGCCAAAGCTATGTCGCGATCCCGCGCTCCTTCCCATTGCAGCGCCGGCACATGGGGGTGACGGCCCGACAGGGCAGTGTCGAATACCGTTGCCGGGAAGGCGTCATCCGACAGCTGCGGCAACAAAGCGAGCTGGCATGCAATGTCCTTGCGGCGCATTGCATGAAGATCGAGTCCCTGCAAAAAAATCCTGCCGGCCGCGGGCGCACGCAATCCTGCGAGAGTGTGCAGTGTCAGCGATTTACCCGCACCGTTCTGTCCCAGCACTGCGACGAATGCACCTTGCCCGAGCTGCAGATTGAGTTCGCGCACCAGCAGCCGGCCGGGCACGTCGACGGTCAGTTGCCGGCATTCAAGAGTGGATTTGTTGTCACTGGACATGCCGAGCAGGCTAGCGGCTACGCCTCGGCAATGCCAGATGCAAATCAGCGCACGAGGCCAATTTCGGCCGCCGTCTCCGGCCCGATCACAGCATAGTCGAGCGAAGCAGGGATGACCGCGTCGTCTTCGGCAACGGGTATGCGGCCGCCCATCAATTCGGCAAGCTTCTGTGGATACAGCGGCGCACGCAGCGGCTCCGCGAAGCCTTCGGGAAAGCGCGGCACGCCAGTCGCAGGGTCGTACTTGTCTGTCGCACCCAGCGTATGCAGGAATTCGTGCGCGATGATGACGTTGTTGCTGCCGATCTGGCGCCGGCCCGTGTAGGCGTTGACAAGGCCGACCATGCCTTTCTGCAAACCGACAGAGTTCTCGAGACGCATGCCGTCGCGCGCCTCGAAATAGCGGACAAAAATACGCACGTCCGGTGCTGGCGAATCCTGCGGTGACGCAATGCTGTGCGCCCACCAGCGCATGCGCAGACTCCACATCATCACGGCAAGGCGGCTGAAGCTGTCGGGCATCGCCGGCGGTTGCTCTTTAATCATTGAGCCGAGTTCGACGCGCACCGGGCGTTTCAGCGTGTGCCCATAGCGAGTCACTTCGCGTGCGAGAAATTTTTCGATCCCTGCAAAGTAGCCGACATCGAGATTCTCGATATAGCGTTCGCTGGCGCTGCTGCCGTCGCCATTGATCGGATAGATTTTCACCCACAGGCTGTCATTCCAGTCCGTGCTGCGGGCTTGTGCCAGCCAGCTCGTGCCTGCCACGAAAATCAGCAGTATCAGTAACACAGTGATGCGCAGGGCTTTAAACATGGTGGGAACCGTGGGAGCGAGAGCCGATTACGCCAGCGCCAGTGCAGCGGCGCGAGCGAACAGGTCGCAGTTTTTCACGCGTGTGCGGGTCTTTCAGGGGCGCTGCGGATTTTCCGGGGTTGGCACCTGTCGCGCCAGGCTGTTTTGCTCGAACGCGTACGCGAGTTCGATAAGCTTTCGCTCACTGAACGCACCACCGATGAATGACAGACCGATGGGCAGCCCATGCACATGGCCGGCAGGTACCGTGACATTGGCATATCCGGAAATGGCAGCGAACGACGAGCTGCCAACACTGAAGTGATCACCGAGAACATGGTCGGTCAACCAGGCAGGACCGTTTGACGGAGCAAGCAGCGCATCAAGCTTTTGTTCGCGCAATGCA
>JBATFU010000150.1:0-11764 GCA_049665065.1 Woeseia sp.
GCGACCGATCGGGGTTAGCCGCACGTTGCCATCAAACAAATCACTGGAAGGGCGCCCGGCGCACCTCTGACCGTCTGCTTCTGCCCGAAAACAGACATCGCAAACATTGCTGCCTTTTAAAAATTAAAGAGGTCGCTTAGCGATCCAGAGCTGAAATAATAGCGTTAAACCTTTGCTAATTATCTTAGAAAAATTTGATTTCATGTTTGAAATGATTCTTGGCCGTACCATCAATGACAATTAGACGTCGAACCTTCTTTCGAAAAACAGCGCTGTATATAAGTCCACTATCCGTCGTGCCTTATTTAGTGGGATACCTTCTAACTGCTGAAAAGTATCGTGCGCCGGCGTGGATTATCGCAATCATATGTTTGGTTCCAATCGTGTTTTTTTCAGCGAGCCTGTTAGGTGCTAGTTCATCGAATCGTTTACGGTGGTTTGGCTTACTCATGTTGCTCTTGAGCTTTCCCGTATGGCTTTTAAGCCTTGCATTAGGTTTATTCACGGTTTTGGTTTCTGATAATCCGGGGTGGTTCCACTGAATATTTTGATGTCCGCTACTCGCCTATAGCGCACGCCGACATAGCCGAGTATTGATCCTTCAAGCTGGTGCACATCAGATTCGATTTCCGACACTTTTAATTACCAGAAACCAGATTTTGCAGGAAGCACTCGTTGAGCAGACCGGGGCGTTTATAAAAAACCGATTGATTGATCCGGCGTGCGTCTGCCAGTCTGCTTCAGCTATTTTATTGCCAGGCCTCGCGTCAAAATGTCCGGAAAGCCGGCAAGCACTTCGCCGGCAACCGCACTACTGCCGTGAAACCATTTCGGAATCCAGTTGATGGCTCCCATGATCGCGTTGCCGGTCATGCGCACGTCGCACTCTGCAATGCTGCCGTCTGCGATGCCGCGCGCGAGGATGTCTTCGAACGCGCGGCTGTGTTTTCTCGACAACGCCAGAATTTCTTCGCGATGCTCCGGTTTTAGCGACGGCACTTCGCTCATGATCGCGACCGGGCCGCGTTCGCCGACCATGATCTCGACGTGGTAGCGCAGGTACAGCTGCGCCTGTTCAAGGCCAGTAGAACCGTCCGCGACCGCGCGGTCTATCGCTTCGGTGCCGAGCTCCGCCGCACGCAGGTAGCACTGGTATACGAGCTCTTCCTTGTTGCGCACGTAGTAGTAGAGCGCTGCGTCCGTCAGGCCGAGGTGTTTCGCCACATCCTTCAGTGAAGTGCCGCTGTAACCCTTCTCGTTGAAGCAGCGCGCAGCCGCCGTCAGGATGCGCTCGCGCTGCAGCTGGAATCGCGTCTCGTCGGCAGTTTGTGCCATGCTTGGCGTCCTTTTTAATCGTGGTTTCGGGCAGTCAGACAGTGACGGCTTCCGGGGCCCTTGTTTTCTAGTCCTGTCTGCTTTATTTTAATCGCCATTAAAATTTTTGCAACGCCAGAACTGCCTGATTTATAAAGAATAAAAAGTTCGTCAGCAGCGCTGGTCCGGGTTTTTGAGGATCTACGCCATGAGCACCGCCGCCACCGACCTGCCGGGTATCTCCGGCAAGCAGAAAACGCCGCCGCTGCGGTTCGTCACTGCCGCCTCGCTGTTCGACGGCCACGACGCGGCAATTAACATAATGCGCCGCCTGATCCAGGCGAAGGGTGCGGAGGTCATTCACCTCGGTCACAACCGCAGCGTCGATGACATCGTGCGCGCCGCGATCCAGGAAGACGCCGACGGCATCGCGATCAGCTCCTACCAGGGTGGTCATAACGAATTTTTCCGCTACATGATCGATAGGCTCGCCGAACTCGGCGCGCCGCACATCAAGGTGTTTGGCGGCGGTGGCGGCACAATTACGCCCGATGAGATCAAGGAGCTGATGGCCTACGGCGTCGAGCGGATCTATCACCCGCATGACGGCATGACGATGGGTCTTGAAGACATGATCGAGGACCTCGTCACCCGCACACAAAAAGCGCGGCGCGCAACAATGCCGCCGAAAGAAGTTAAAGCGGACAATCTATCTGACGTGGCATTGATGATGTCGGCGATAGAAGAGGGCGTGTATGACGCGGCGAAAATGGAATCGTTGCGCAAGGCCTGGCGCATGCAGGCGGGCAAGGTACCAATCGTCGGTATCACGGGTACGGGCGGCGCGGGCAAGTCGAGCGTTACCGATGAAATCCTGAATCGCTTTCTCGCCTCTTTCCCTGACATGCGCATCGCGGTGCTGGCCGTTGATCCGACCCGTCGTCGTACCGGTGGCGCCTTGCTCGGCGATCGTATTCGCATGAACTCGCTGCGCTCCGAGCGCGTGTACATGCGTTCTATCGCAACGCGCCGCCAGCACCTGGCAACGAGCGAGATGCTCGGCGATCACATCCTGTTTCTTAAGTCGCTCGGCTATGACCTGATTCTGGTTGAGACCGCGGGCATCGGCCAGAGCGACAGCGAGATTGTCGACCTCGTCGATTTCTCGATGTACGTGATGACCAGCGACTATGGCGCGGCAAGCCAGCTCGAAAAAATCGACATGCTCTACTTTGCCGACGTCATCGTGCTGAACAAGTACGACAAGCGTGGTGCGGAAGACGCGCTACGCGATATTCGCAAGCAGTGGAAACGCAATCACGTCAAATTCCAGGTCAAGGATGACGAGATCCCGGTCTACCCGACCATTGCCAGCCAGTTCAGCGATCCCGGCGTGAGCTGGATGTTCGTCGAGATGTGCCGGCGGCTGACGGAGAAGCTGTCACTGGACGCTGCGGCATGGACACCGGACATCGACGTAAAGGTGAAAGAGCCGCGCGCGATGGCGGTCATACCCGGCGCGCGGATTCGCTACCTCGCCGAAATTGCCGAGCAGGGCCGCACTATCAACGGCTCGATCGAAGCGCAGTCACGTGCCGCGAGCGAACTGCAGCATTTGTACGAAGCGTTGCGTTCGTTAAAAGACGACAAACTGCCCGAGCAATTCGCACCCTACGCTGCCGATGCATTAACAGCCGACGGCGATCGCTCGCTGCTGACATTACGGCAGCGTTACCAGGAAATGCTGCAGGAACTGACGCCCGATGCCATCGCGCTGCTGCGCGACTGGCCGAAGCGCTTCGATGCAGTTCGCGCCGACGAATACAGCTACAAGGTGCGCGGCAAGGAAATTCGCGGCCGGAACTATCGCGAGTCCCTGAGTCACCAGAAGATTCCGAAGATCGCCGCGCCGAAGTACCGCGACTGGGGCGAGCTGCTGACCTTCCTGATGAAGGAAAACCTGCCGGGCGGCTATCCGTACACCGGCGGCGTGTATCCGTATCGCCGTCTTGGCGAAGACCCAACTCGCATGTTTGCAGGCGAGGGCACGCCGGAACGCACCAACCGTCGATTCCACTACTTGTCGCAAGGCCAGGAAGCGGCACGCCTGTCGACTGCGTTCGATTCGGTCACGCTGTACGGCGAAGACCCGCACGAGCGCCCGGACATTTACGGCAAGGTCGGCAATTCCGGCGTTTCGATCGCCACCGTAGACGACATGAAGAAGCTGTATTCAGGCTTCAATCTTTGCGCGCCGACGACGTCGGTATCCATGACCATCAATGGCCCCGCGCCGATGATTCTCGCGTTCTTCATGAACACCGCCATCGACCAGCAGGTGGAGCTCTACCTGAAGGAAAAAGGCGAGTGGGATGCGGCGCAGAAGAAAATCGATGCGTATTTCAAAAACCGCAAGCGGCCTCACTACGTTGGTGACCTGCCGCCGGGCAATGACGGCCTAGGTCTCGCGCTACTGGGAATCGCCGGCGACAAACTCGTGTCACCCGAGGTCTACGCGAAGATCAAGGAGAAAACGCTGTCGCAGGTTCGTGGCACGGTGCAGGCAGACATCCTGAAAGAAGACCAGGCGCAAAACACCTGCATCTTCTCGACCGAGTTCGCAATGAAGATGATGGGTGACGTGCAGCAGTACTTCATCGATCACAACGTGCGCAATTACTACAGCGTGTCGATCAGCGGATATCACATTGCCGAAGCCGGCGCTAACCCGATCAGCCAGCTCGCGTTCACGCTGTCGAACGGTTTTACGATCGTCGAGTATTACCTCGCGCGCGGCATGGATATCGATGAGTTTGCGCCTAACCTGAGTTTCTTTTTCTCAAACGGCATGGACCCGGAATATTCGGTTATCGGCCGCGTTGCCCGTCGCATCTGGGCACGCGCGATGCGCGAACGCTACGGCGCCAGCCCGCGTTCGCAAATGCTGAAGTACCACGTGCAAACCTCGGGCCGCAGCCTGCACGCGCAGGAGATCAGTTTTAACGATATCCGTACGACGTTGCAGGCGCTGTACGCGCTGTTCGACAACTGCAACAGCCTGCACACGAACGCGTTCGACGAAGCGATCACGACGCCGACCGAACACTCAGTGCGCCGCGCGGTTGCCATCCAGCTCATCATCTCGAAGGAACTGGGTCTGAACTATTGCGAGAACCCGTGGCAGGGCTCGTTCATCATCGACGAGCTGACTGACCTTGTCGAAGAAGCCGTCTACAAGGAGTTCGAAAGCATCTCCGAACGCGGCGGCGTGCTGGGCGCCATGGACACGATGTACCAGCGCGGCAAAATCCAGGACGAAAGCCTGTACTACGAATCAAAGAAGCACGATGGCAGCTACCCGCTGATCGGCGTTAACACGTTCCTGCCAAAGAAAGGCCAGGAAGACGAGGTGCACGGCCAGGAGCTGATCCGCTCGTCCGACAGTGAGAAAGACGACCAGATTCGCCACGTGCGTGCGTTCCAGGAGTGCCACAAGGACGAAAGCGCCGCCGCGCTCGCGAACTTGCAGAAGGTCGCACGTGCCCGCGGCAATGTTTTTGAGGAACTCGTGCAGACAGTCAAGTCAAACTCCCTGGGCCAGATTTCGGGCGCACTGTATGCAGTGGGCGGCGAATACCGGCGCAACATGTAGCAGATCGCGCAGGGAGTTTGTCGCACGATGAAAGATGCAAAGTGGAAATCGCTGTTCCTGGTACCGGCGATTATTGTCTCGCTGGTACTGGCCTTCCTGTCGCTGGTGCTTGCCTTGCGCGGCAACGGCGACCAGCTCGCCTGGTGGGGCGCGACCATTGCCAACCTGGCCCTGCCACTCACCAAGCTCTACGTGCAAACCGCGAAGCGCGCGCGTGTTTCAGAGAACGCACCGCTGGCGATGCTCGTCGCCTCCATAGCCAGCCTGGTCGCCGGTTGGGAATGGCTGATGGAGGGCGTGGCGAACTGGCAGCCTTTCGTGGTTGCTGTTGCGGGTCTTGGTCTGCTGTCGCTCTACGTTTTCTGGTTCTCACGCTTCGGCAGGATTACCGGCAGCCGTCTCGATGTGGGCGCGAAGCTGCCCGATTTTTCACTGACGGACCTGAACGGCAAGCTGGTCGACAGCAGCTCCTTTCATGGCAGGCCCGCGGTATTGCTGTTCTACCGTGGCAACTGGTGCCCGCTTTGCATGGCGCAAGTGGCCGAAATTGCCGCGCTGCAGGACGAATTCGAGGCGCGCGGCATCGAGGTGGCGCTGATCAGCTCCCAGCCTGAGGCGCGCACCCGCGAACTGGCCGGCCGCTTCAGCGGACCGTTCCGCTTTCTGCAGGATCGCGACAACAAGCTGGCCCGCGAGCTGGACATCGATATCAGGAACGGCGTGCCGGCATTCTGGCCGGGAGGCTGGCAACCGGATACAGTGATGCCCACCGTGGTGGTCATCAACGAGAACGCCACAATCGTATATTCTGATCAGACTGACAATTACCGGGTGCGCCCGGAACCGGATATTTTTCTCGCAATTCTTAGACGCGCTGGAGCGATGGCACGATGAGTGAACGGCCCGAAAGTTTTATTAATAACCCGACTTTGTACGAAGGTACCTACCTGCAGTTTCTCGGCTTTCGGCTGGTTGACTGGCGCGATGGTTTTGCGCGCCTCGAAATGCCGGTGCGCGGTGTGCATCGCAATACCGTGGGCTACCTGCATGGCGGCGTGATTGCGTCACTGCTGGATATCGCCGGTGCGGTCTGTGGCAGTTACGGCGCTAAAGCAGAATTTGTTTCAGTAACCGTCAACTTGAACAGCACGTTTATTACGCCGCACCAGGGCGAGAGGGTCGTGGTCGAAGGCGAGCTGATTCGCCGTAGTAACTCGCTTTTCTTTGCACAGGCAAAACTGTACAACCCCGAGAAGAATATTCTGTGTGCCATCGCGACCGGCACCTACAAGCCGCGCCAGCGTGAAATGGCACGCAACTCATCCGCAAACAAGGCAGATTGATGAATACAGACAGCTATCAACTCGGCGGACGCGTCGCACTCGTAACCGGCGCAGGCTCCGGCCTCGGCCGACAGTTCGCATTGACGCTTGCAGACGCTGGCGCGGAGGTCGTACTGGCTGCAAGGCGCCAGAACAAACTCGCCGAGACGAAGAAGCTGGTTGAAGACAACGGTGGCAAGGCTCACGTACTCGAGATGGATGTCAGCGATGGCGCGTCCGTTACTGCGGCGTTCGAAGAATTCGACAAGCTTGGCTTGCCGATCGACATTCTCGTCAATAACGCTGGCATCAATCGGACGGGTTTCGTTGCCGATCTGGCTGAAGCTGACTGGGACGCAGTCGTTGATACCAACCTGAAAGGCGTGTTCCTGGTCGCGCAGGCAGCGGCACGACGCATGATGAAACGCGGCAAGGGCGGTAGCGTGATCAACGTCGCCTCGATTCTGGGTTATCGCGTAAGCAAGGCACTGAGCCCATACATCGCTGCGAAAGCCGGTGTCGTGCACCTCACGAAGAGCATGGCGCTGGAATGGGCGCGTTTCGGTATTCGCGTCAACTCGATCGCACCAGGGTATTTCCCGACCGAGATCAACGATGGTTTCCTGGAGTCCGAGCAGGGCCAACTGCTATTGAAGGCCGTACCGATGCGCCGCGCCGGCAACATGTCGGAGATCGCCGGGCCATTGTTGTTGCTCGCGTCTGATGCGGGCAGCTACATAACGGGCAGCAACCTGACCGTCGATGGCGGACATCTTTGCAGTTCGCTGTAAGAGATTTAAACCTGACACCTTTAAATCTTTGTCAGGATGTGCCGGAAAGTAATCCTGGCAACACAATCGAGGTGTTTTTGAGATGGGCCCGCTTGCCGGCATACGCATCATCGAAATTGCTGGCATCGGGCCTGGCCAGTTCTGCGGCATGCTGCTCGCCGACATGGGTGCCGAACTCATTCGCATCGAGCGCCCGCAGGATGCCGGTGCCGGCAGCCTGATCCCCCCGCGCTACAACCTGATGAATCGCAGCCGCCCGGCCGTGGTGCTTGATCTGAAAAAGCAGGAAGCCGTCGACGTCGTGCTCGCGTTGTGCGACAACGCCGACGCGCTGTTCGAAGGTTTCCGGCCGGGCGTGATGGAACGCCTCGGTCTTGGCCCGGACGAGTGTCTCGAACAAAACCCAAAACTCGTCTACGGTCGAATGACGGGTTGGGGACAAACAGGCCCGTTAGCCAGCACCGCGGGTCACGATGGCAACTACATTGCGCGTGCCGGCGCTCTGCACGGCATTGGCGAGCGTGGCCGATTGCCCGTTTTGCCAGCCAACCTGCTCGGTGATTTCGGCGGCGGTGGCATGTACCTCGCGCTCGGCATGCTCGCCGCATTGCTTGAAGCGTCGCATTCCGGCAAGGGCCAGGTCGTGGATGCCGCGATGGTCGATGGCATTGCATCGCTTTCGACGTTGCTGCACGGCATGCAGGCCGGCGGCATGTGGAGCGACGAGCGCGGCAGCGATCTACTGAATGGTGGCGCGCCGTTTTACCGGTGCTACGCGACGTCCGACGACAAAGCCGTCGTCGTGTGCGCGCTGGAGCCGCAGTTCTTCGCAGAACTCATTGAGAAACTCGACCTCGACGACTTCGACGCAGCAACCCAGTTCGATCAGGATGTCTGGCCGGCAATGGCTGAACAATTCGCACAACGTTTTGCCAGCGAGTCGCGCGCCTACTGGACCACGCTGTTCGAAGACAGCGACGCGTGCGTGTCGCCCGTGCTGTCGATGACAGAAGCAAAGAAGGATAAAACGCTGGCCGCGCGCGATACATTCATCGAAGTAGACGGTATCGTGCAGCCAGCGCCGGCACCGCGTTTCTCAAGAACGCCGAGCCGCGATCCCATCCCCCCGGTGAGGACGGCGGACCGCGATAATCTGCTTGCAGCGTGGGGTGTGGACGCTTCATTAATCGCGTGCCTGGATGGTCCATCCTAGACCTGTTCAAGTTGGCCCAAGAACATGTGCCTGCCCCACTTCGATTGCACGGGTCGACTGGGTAAATCACCCTGTCCCTTTCCATGCCATGGCGTTGTAGGGTGACCGACCTGATCGGCTCAAGGATTGTTCAAGGTGATCGCAAAGGTCAAGTTACGGCAAGCGTGACAAGAAACAGGCAGAGGCGATTTACCTGATTCACGATGACAAACAGAACAATTGCCAACGGTTTAGCCGCATCGGGCCTGCACAATCTGCGCTGCATCACCTGATAGGGTGCATCGCGTCGCCAGCTTATCGTCGTTCGTTATTTTTTAAACGATCAACTCACCGGTACCGGCTGCTTCGCTGCCGGCATCCATGAATGCCTGCAGATCTTCAATTCCCATGGGCTTGGCATAGGCGAATCCTTGCGCATAAGGACAACCGGCGCGAACAAGATAGTCGTTCTGTGCAGCGTTCTCGATCCCTTCCGCGACGACTTCGAGGTGCAGACTTTTGGCAAGGGTAAGCAGGCTATGCACCAGCGTTTGCATAGCTTTGTCATCCGGCAGTCGATTGATCAACGCGCAATCGAGTTTGAATGCGCTGATGGGAAGCTCGGCCAGGTACACGACGGAAGAGTAGCCGACGCCGAAATCGTCAATGACAATACGAACGCCACGCTCCGCGAGCAGATTCAAAACGTCCATACCCTCGCATTGTGGTGTCAGGCACTGGCGTTCTGTCAGCTCGAACTCAAGATCTGAGTAAGCAAGACCGTAGCGGACAATCATCTGATCAATATGATCCACAAGACCGGTGTCGATGTTCAACTGGCGAGCGGAAAGGTTTATCGCTATGCGTTCAATCTCGTAACCTGCAGCGCGGCAATCGGCAAGATCGGCGCACACTCGCTCTATGACCGAGCGTCCAAGCCACACGATAAGATCGCTTTGCTCAAGGAAATCAATAAATCGATTCGGATAGATCAGTTTTCCGCTGGTATCCACGAGGCGAGTGAGCGCTTCGGCAGCCACCATTTTGCCGGTACGCATGTCGTACTGGGGCTGGTACTGCATGACCAGCCGATTTTCCGTCAGCGCGTCCCAGACATCGGCAGTGGTCAGTTCGCGGGTCGCCTCGCTAGCTGCAGCGATTTCCGCTTTCGCAGTTGCCATCCCGCGGCGCGCCGCGAAATCAATGATTGCTGACGCATCAGAGTGCGGCGTGTCCTGATAATTCGCTGTCTCCACTTTTTTGCGCGATGGGAAAGTGATTACGTTTGCGCTCTGCGTCACCTCCGGTCCCCGGGTATCGACGCCGCTCATTCCTGGTCCACCCAGAAGTTGACGGACATGGTTTCTGTCAGGCCGTTCGACCACAGGTAACCGTTACCCCAGAGAGAGCCGTTGCTCCACAGGTAGCCGTCGCTCCACAGGTAACCATCACTCCAGAGATAGCCATTGGCATCGGCGCTTCCGTCGGTCCACAAGTAGCCGTCTGACCACAGGTATCCGTCGCTCCACAGATAGCCGTCGGACCATAGGTAACCGTCGGACCATAGATAACCGCTGTTCCACAGGTAGCCGTCCATGCCCATCAGGTAGTAGTTGCCGTCGTCATCGACATTGGCGCGACCGCCAAAGTGACGCTGGCCGGTGAGGTCCATATTGATATCGAGACCGCGGTTTGCGCACTCGTATTCATTGCTTTGCACGGCGCGGTACGCGTTGATCATGCCGGCACCTTGCTGGAATACGCTATAGGCCAGCTGGCCTTCGCTGGTGATGGCAGGTTGCGCCGAACTCATAAGCTGGCACTTGACTTCATCCGGCGTCAGCCACGGCTTCGCTTGCAGCAAAAGAGCCGCGGCACCTGAGACGACGGCTGCAGACTGCGAGGTGCCAGACATGATGAAGAGGTGTTTCTCTTCAGCCGCAAATTCGGCGTGCTCCTGCGGAATCAATTGCTTCTTGCCATCCATGATGCCGAGAATGCGGCCACCCGGCGCAACGACATCAGGCTTAACAAAACCTTCGACCGTCGGTCCTGCTGCCGAAAATGATGCCAGTCGATCGTCTGAATTATCTGTCGGCGTGTAGTTATCAGTCATCGCGCCAACCGTAATGACGTAGGGCACATTGCCCGGTACGCCAATCGTCATGGCGTCCGGCCCGGTGTTGCCCGCCGACGCGATGACAACGATGCCAGCCTGCCAGGCGGCCATAACTGCCTGGTTTAAGGGATCGTCCCAATAGTGGGATTTAGGCGCCGCGCTGAAAGACATGTTGATGATGCGGATGTTGTGGACATCCCGCTTGGCGACAATCCAGTCGAGCCCGCGGATGACATCCGCGTAGGAGCCGCTGCCGTCTGCGCCGAATGCCTTGACGCCGATCAGGCCAACGTTCGGTGCGATGCCGTGCGGCAGGCCGCTGTCGGATACTTTGCTGCTGGCAATGATGCTGGCGACGTGCGTGCCGTGACCCAGCCGGTCACTCGTCTTGCCGCCGTCTTTATCTAGTATTGCGTCATAGCTGACGATGAATCGTTTGCCGCCGGCCAGGTAGTTCTTGATTCCCTTGTCGCTGGTCCACAGCCCGGAATCGAGCACGGCGACATTGATGCCGGCACCAGTAATGCCGACGGCATGCAGTTGATCGGCTCCGGACTGGGCCACCTGAACGGCATCCGGAGTCGGCTGTCCTGCGGTTGAAACGGGAGCGTTTGCATGCACTCGCAAGCCGGCGATAGCGTCGAGAGACTGCCGCTGCTGCTCGTTTAGCAGCACGCCGAGCGCATTGATGATTTTTAGTTCATGAGTGATTTCGACACCGGTCGATTCCACGGCTGCCCTGACATCGGCAAGAGACCGGCCCTGAACAATGTAACTCGCAGTCGCCTCGGCGCTTCGCGAATCAGCGCGCAAGTCATGAAGTGACGACGCGGCAATACTGATACAGAGAACCGTTGCAATCGACAGGGCTCGAAGTGTAGACGTCATGCTCATATTTCTGATCCGTGTGATTGCCGGCATCGCACGACTCGCGATTTCGCAGTCAATGCGTCGTTTGCGTGCTTCTGGATAGGACTCTATTTAAGCAGCGGAGGCCGTCAGCGGGATGTGCCTGGCAGAATACTGCGGCAGCGCCAACTGTGACGTGGATCACATAATGAGAGCGTTAAATTGGCAGCAGGTATAAAAGTGCACGGGCCGGGTAGGTGCTATACACAATGTGCTTGCAGAAGAAGCACTAAATTATTTATTACAATGGCGAAAGACTTGTTTGGAAGCGGCGAGCAGGGAAGGGTTGTCGACGTAGCTGTGCAAACGTTTTGCGGCATTTTCGCTGTCGAACACGCGGAACGCTCAGGCGGTTTTTACATCTCTCATCGAAAATGATTTTTCAATCCTTACGCAGCCGCGATCGGCAAGGGCAAGTGGATCGGATTGCAGCGCCTGGTAAAGACTGTCCGCTGAATCGTGCCA
>JBATFU010000151.1:0-1668 GCA_049665065.1 Woeseia sp.
CGGCCCATGTAGTCGAGAAACACTTTCGGGTACATCAGGTAGCCGTTCAGGTCTTCGTCATCGACATCGTAACCTTCGAGCTGCGAACGCAGTTCCCTGCGCACATGGCCCAGATCAACGGGTTTCATTCCCGCACCGGGTCGCGTGGTTATGGGTACCTCGTCTTTCAACACTTTCTTTTGCAGCGCGGGTGGAAAACCGCCGGGCGGCTGACCCAGATTGCCGCGCATCATGTCGACGACGGATTCAGGGAACGAGACATCGCTAGCCGGGTCTTCGACCTCTGCGCGTGTTAGTCCCTGGCTAACCATCATCAGTGCCATGTCGCCCACAACTTTAGAAGACGGCGTGACTTTGACGATATCGCCGAACATCTGGTTGACATCCGCATAGGCCTGCGCGACTTCGTGCCAACGCTCTTCCAGCCCGAGCGAGCGTGCCTGCGCCTTCAGGTTGGTGAACTGGCCGCCGGGCATTTCGTGCAAATAGACTTCCGATGCCGGCGCGGCCAGGCCGCTTTCAAACGCGGCATACTGGGAACGCACGCTTTCCCAGTAATTTGAGATCTCGCGAATGGCTTCGATGTCGAAGCCGGTATCGCGATCCGTGTGGCGGAGTGCCTCGACGACGGATCCAAAGCATGGCTGCGACGTGCCGCCGGCAAAAGCATCCATTGCAGCGTCTGCTGCGTCGACGCCGGCCGCCGCTGCCGCGAGTATCGTGGCCCCGGCGATACCCGATGTATCGTGGGTGTGAAAGTGGATAGGCAGACCAACCTCTTCTTTCAGCGCTTTGAACAGCACGGTTGCAGCGGCCGGTTTCAGCAAGCCCGCCATATCTTTCAAGCCGAGTACATGCGCGCCAGCCGCCCGCAATTGTTTTCCCATATCGACGTAGTACTTCAGATCATACTTCGCGCGCTTGGGATCGAGGATGTTGCCTGTGTAGCAGATCGCGCCTTCGCAGAGTTTGTTGTTCTCCAGCACGGCATCCATCGCGACCCGCATGTTCTCGACCCAGTTGAGGCTGTCGAACACACGAAACACGTCCACGCCGGTCACGGCGGCCTGACGTACGAACTCCTGCACAACGTTGTCGGGATAGTTGGTGTACCCAACGCCGTTGGACGCCCGCAATAACATCTGCGTCATGACATTCGGGATTCTTTTGCGCAAATCCCGCAGTCGTTGCCACGGGCATTCCTGCAAAAAGCGATACGCGACATCGAAGGTGGCGCCACCCCAGCATTCAATCGAGAACAGCTGTGGCAGGTTGTGCGCGTAGGCATCAGCAACGGTGATCATGTCGAATGACCGCATCCGCGTTGCCAGCAGTGACTGGTGGCCATCGCGCATCGTGGTATCGGTCATCAACAGCCTGTCTTGTGCCTGCATCCAGTCAGCTACCGCCTGTGGTCCTTGTTCTTCAAGCAGATTGCGCGTTCCAGGGGCGGGCGTTTCTACACGATTGGCAGGCGCGCACGCGACATTGATGTTGCCTGTCGGTCGTTTCCGACCCGCCGTTTCCGGGTGGCCATTGACCGTTATATCGGCGATGTAGGTAAGCAGTTTGGTCGCGCGATCGCGGCGCTTTCTGAATACAAACAGCTCCGGCGTGTCGTCAATGAATTTGGTGCTGTAGCTGTTATCGAGAAAAGTAGGGTGACGC
>JBATFU010000152.1:0-4797 GCA_049665065.1 Woeseia sp.
ATCCCGGCCGGGCTCGCGAGCCAGGGGGTCGCTACCGCGGATATCGGCTCATACCTTGCGGTCGTAATCTTGCCGTGGGCGTTCAAGCTGGTCACCGGCCCGTTGATGGATCGCTTTGAATTCCTGCCGATGGGCAGGCGTCGCCCGTGGGTGCTGGGCGCACAGTTTGGCCTGTGCGTATCGCTGCTGGCCCTCATGCTCGTTGAAAATCCGACAGAGCAAATGGGTCTGATGATGCTCATCGGTTTCCTCATCAACAGTTTTGCAGCCACCCAGGATGTCGCCGTTGACGGCATGTCCATCGACCTGACGCCACAGCGGGAGCAGGGACGGCTCAACGCGTTCATGAGTTTCGGCAAGGCGATCGGTTGGGCATCCACGTCCGCCGTAACGGGAATTACGCTGGTAACCTGGGGGCTGCACGCCACTGCAATCCTCGCGGCGGTGGTATCCGGCATTATCATGCTGCTGTTTGTCTTTGTGGTTGAGCGAGAGAATGAGCGCCATTTGCCGTGGTCACGCGGTCAGGCAGCCGCCGGACACAAACCCGGCAACTCGTTTAGCGCGGTTTTCGCTGGCATTAACGAAGTGTTGTGGCTGCGGACCAGCCTGATTGTCATGGCCATCATGTTTTTTGATGGACTCGTGACCGGTTACGGGCAGGCCCTGATGCCGATCGCCGCCGTCAAAGTATTTGGCTTTACGACACCCCAGTGGTCACAGCTTGTCGCAATGATGGGCCTGGCCGGCGCCGTGCTGGCGCTCGCACTCGGCCCCATGATCGATCGCTTCGGCGCCAGGCGCATGCTGATACTCACCGCCTCGCTGGTTGGCGTGCATGCCTTGGTGCTGGCACAGACGCAGCATCTGTGGGAAGACACTTTATACGTGCGCACCATGCTATCGATCTGGGTTCTGATGCTGCCCGTTGTCATGGTTTGTGTTATCGCGCTGGCAATGGCGATCTGCTCACGAAAAGTATCGGCGACGCAGTTCGCTATTTACATGTCGATCGCCAATCTCGGCGCCGCGGCAGGCTCGAAAACATTCGGCATGGTCGCGGACCGCTCGACGTACGTTGAAAACTACCTGGTTCTCAGCGTCTTCGTCATGGTGATGATTGTTGTGCTGTACTTTTATCGTGACAAGTCGACGGCAGCGGATGGAGATTCGTCGGATCGGCCCGCACCGGAGTCGCGTGCGATCGGCATTGACAGCACTGGCGCAGGAATTTTCTGGTCAGGCGCAATGCGTTGTCCAAAATGCCGAACCGACATGGAACAGATCGATTACGAAGGAACCGAGATTGATCGCTGCACCTATTGCCAGGGACTCTGGCTGGACGCCGGTGAGGCGGAGCTGCTGAAAAACAAGAAGGCCGCAGCGGCAATCGATACTGGCGATGCGCGGCAGGATCGTTACGTCGAGTCGCAGGACCGCTACCAGTGCCCGCGCTGCAGCGCCGCGATGGTGCGTATGGTCGATCCGCAGCAAACGCACATCTGGTTCGAGCAATGCAACGATTGTCGCGGGGTGTTCTATGACGCCGGCGAGTTCCGTGACCTGGCAGCGCACTCGATCTCGGATTACTTCAAGGGACTGATGGCACCTGAGCGTCGCTGATTTTCCCTCGAGGCATCCTGCAGGCCGGCAGCAACTGTTCTGACTAGGTATAAACCGCGCTGGTGACGGAACGCGTGGCCGGCATAATGTCACCGGTCATGCGCCCTCGCGCGAGTTTCGAGTTCAACAGGAGTCACCATGCAAGACCTTCCACACCACTATGCCGTTGCGGCCAGGAGCAGTGCAGACAGCAATGTAGAGCTGTCCAGCAAAGGGGTAAGTACGCTGGCATCGGCAGCGCCCGCGGAGTTTGGTGGTCCCGGCGATCTCTGGTCGCCAGAGACTTTGCTAGTTGCGGCCGTTGCCGATTGTTTCATCCTGTCATTCAAGGCTATTGCGCGCGGCATGAAGCTCGAATGGCTCGACCTGCGCTGCGAAGTTGAGGGCAAGCTCGATCGCGTTGACAAGACGACTCTATTTACAGAGTTCAAGGTGATGGCGGTGCTCGACGTACCGGCGGGCACAGATACAGATAAGGCGAAGAAGCTCATGGAAAAAGCCGAACACCTTTGCCTCATTTCAAACTCCCTGAAAGCCGAAACGCACCTTGACGCCACGGTCAACGTGCAGAGCTAGAAAAGCAGGGCCGCGCTTCGGTACTGTTTGCAGATCGCAGCACAAGCGGCGCATGCTGATCCACGCGACGGTTTGGCGTTCGTCCGTGTTCGGGCAGAGGCTCGGGCATCCGGTCCGCTCGTCGTCCGCGCCCATCCCTGCAGGCCAGGTCCTGACATCACTTTCCATGCGCGACTGCGGTATTCTTCCGCCTGTCTTCTGTTAACCGGGATTCCGCAATGAAGCGTGCGATGGTCTTCGCGATATTGGTTTTGCTCGTGGCATTCGGTGCTGCGGCGTTTTATTCAACTGCCTTCCTTTGGGTGTTCGTTATTCTTGCGCCGCTATTGCTGATAGCCGCCTGGGATCTTGTTCAGTCCGAGCACACGCTGTTGCGTAACTACCCGGTGTTCGGCCACCTTCGCTACTTGCTGGAAGAGGGCCGGCACCAGATCCGCCAGTATTTTATCGAAGGCGATCGCGACGAAGTGCCGTTCTCGCGAGTGCAGCGCAATATTGTCTACCAGCGTGCGAAGGGTGCTAATGATTCAATACCGTTCGGCAAGCTCATTAATGTTTACGAGCCCGGCCATGAATGGATCGAGCATTCGATGACGCCGCTCGAACCAACGAAGACTGACCATCGCATTACCGTCGGCAACGATCAGTGTTCCGCACCGTACTCTGCCTCCCGTTTCAACATCTCGGCCATGAGCTACGGCTCGCTGTCCTCGCACGCAATTCTCGCACTGAACCTCGGCGCAAAGCTGGGCGGCTTCTATCACGACACGGGCGAGGGCGGCATTAGCCGCTACCACAGCCAGTACGGTGGCGATCTCGTCTGGGAAATCGGCACTGGTTACTTCGGCTGCCGCACGCAGGATGGCCAGTTTGATCCCGAGCAGTTTGAGAAAACCGCGCGGGGCAGCCAGGTCAGGATGATTGAATTGAAGATGTCGCAAGGCGCCAAGCCCGGCGGCGGCGGCCTGTTGCCGGGTGCCAAGGTCAACGCAGAGATTGCCGAGGCGCGCGGCATTCCGATAGGTGAGGACTGTCACTCACCCGCATCTCACACGGAATTCAAAACGCCGCTCGAGATGCTGCAGTTCCTGCAGCGGCTCCGCAAGCTGTCGGGTGGCAAGCCCGTCGGCTTCAAGCTGTGCGTTGGCCAGCGCGGGCAGTTACTCGGGGTCTGCAAGGCAATGCTTTCTTCAGGCATTCATCCCGACTTCATTACCGTGGACGGCAGCGAAGGTGGAACCGGCGCGGCACCACCTGAGCTCACGCAATCGATCGGCCTCGCCTTGCGCGAGGGCCTGATCTTCACGCACAACGCGCTGGTCGGGGTCGGCCTGCGTGACAAGGTGAAGATCATTTGCGCCGGCAAGGTCATCACAGGTTTCGACATGGCCGCAAAGATTGCGATGGGTGCCGACATCTGCAATTCGGCACGCGGCATGATGTTTGCCCTTGGCTGTATCCAGGCGCGCGCCTGCCACAAGAACATCTGTCCCACCGGCATCACCACGCACGATCCCTGGCGCGTGCACGGCCTGTCCGTGGCTGACAAAGGCCCGCGTGTGATGCGCTATCACAAGGAAACGGTTGAGCACTTTCAGATGGTGCTCGGTGCCTGCGGCCTTACCGATCCCGAACAGCTAAAGCCCGAGATGCTGTGGCGGCGTGTCACGCACCTGCAGACCCTGAATTACCGCGAGCTCTACACCTATCTCGAACCGGGTGAATTGCTGGACGGTGTGAAGGATGAGCGCTGGCGTGGCTGGTGGAACCAGGCGCAAGAAGATTCATTTGCGCTGGCGACCTGAACGCGGCATTGCAATTCGCTCACGGCGGGCATCGAACGCTATTTTTCGCCAAGCGCCTCCGCCAGGAAATCCACAAACACACGCACTTTGGGCGCGAGATTGCGGCGGGTCGGAAACACTGCGCAAATCGCGCTCGGTGGCGGTTCAAAATCGTCCAGGACGGTCACCAGTTTGCCGGATTGCAGAACGTCAGTGACGAACACGGAGGGAAAGCGCGCAATGCCCAGGTGGTTGAGAGCGGCTTCTTTCAGTGCTTCATCGCTGTTACAGCGCAGGCTGCCTTTCGTCGGCACACTCAGTGGCTGGCCATTGCTGTCCTGGTAGTGCCATTCGTTCGGGGTCCGGTCCAGTGTGTAAAGCAGACATTCGTGCCCGCGCAGATCGGCGGGTTTCGTCGGCGTGCCGGCGCGCCGCAAGTACTCGGGCGTGGCCACCGTCACCAGCGACACTTCCGCGAGTCGTCGCGCAACGAGTGAGTTGCTGGTCATCGTAGTGATGCGGATGGCGAGATCAAAACCGCCCGCGACGAGATCAACGATCTTGTTGTCGAGGTCGAGGTCGAGTTCAACGTTCGGGTAGCGTTCCGTAAAGCGCCCGAAAGCCGGGACCAGGAACGCAGCGCCAAAATAAATCGGCGCGGTAACTTTCAATCTGCCGCGCGGTTCGCCAGCCAGCTCCAGCACCGCATCCTCTGCCGCCGCAATCTGTTCGAGCGCTGCCCCGGCACCGTCGTATAGCGCGCTGCCTGCCTCGGTCAATGTGAGTCGCCGGGTCGTGCGATGCAGTAAGCGAC
>JBATFU010000153.1:0-3290 GCA_049665065.1 Woeseia sp.
ACCTGCGCGTCGTCGGCGCGGCGTTTGTGCTGCAGGTCGCGCTTGCGGCATTCGTGCTGTACTTCGACTGGGGCAAGCGTGCGATCCTGGCGCTGAGCGGCGGCGTGCAGGCGGTCATCGATTATTCACGTGCCGGCATCGACATGGTGTTCGGTCCGCTTGCCGGCGAAGCCGTTGGATTCAGCTTCGCCGTGAACGTTTTGCCGATCATCATCTTTTTCTCGGCGCTGATGTCGGTCTTGTACCACCTGAAGATCATGCAGTGGCTTGTGCGCCTCGTCGGCGGCGGTTTGCAGCGTGTGATTGGCACAGGCGCGGTTGAGTCGATGAACGCGGCGGCCAATATTTTCGTCGGCCAGACGGAAGCGCCGCTTGTCGTACGTCCGTACCTGCGCTCGCTGACCGAGCCGCAGATGTTTGCGGTGATGGTGTCGGGCGTTGCCTCTGTCGCGGGTACGGTGCTCGCTGCTTACGTGCTGATGGGTGCCGAGATGAAATACCTGCTCGCCGCGAGTTTCATGGCGGCCCCCGGCGGCCTGCTGATGGCGAAAATCCTGATGCCGGACACTGAGACCATGGATGCGAACAGCGCCGCACGCTCAGTGAAAATGGAAGACAGTCATCACGCCAACGTTATTCTCGCCGCAGCGGTCGGCGCCGGCGACGGCCTCAAGCTTGCAGTGAACATCGGTGCCATGCTGATTGCATTTGTAGCACTGATCGCGTTGTTCAACGGCATCGTCGGCGGCATCGCCGGCTGGTTCGGTTTCGAGAACATTACGCTGCAGTTTCTGCTCGGCAAGTTGTTCGCGCCATTGATGTACGTGCTGAGTGTGCCGTGGGCAGAAGCGGAAGCGGCCGGCGCATTGTTCGGCGAGAAGCTGATCCTCAATGAGTTCGTCGCGTTCAGTCACCTGAACGATTACCTGGCAACGGCCAGCGAGCGCACTGTCGCTGTCACGACGTTCGCGCTCTGCGGTTTCGCCAACCTGTCATCAATCGCGATTTTGCTCGGCGGCCTCGGCAGCCTGGTGCCGGAGCGCCGCGAACTGATTGCGCGTTTCGGTTTGCGAGCGGTTGCCGCGGGTTCCCTGTCCAACCTGATGAGTGCGGCACTGGCCGGTCTGCTGATCAGTTTTAACTAAGCGATGGGCGCGCGTCCCGTCATCATCGACTGCGACCCGGGGCAGGACGATGCCATCAACCTGCTACTGGCTTTCGCGGCGCCCGCTGAGCTGGAGGTGCTCGGCATCACGACCGTTGCCGGCAACGTGCCGCTCGCGCTCACCGAACGCAATGCGCGCCTGATGTGCGACATCGGAGCGCGCGAAGACGTACCGGTGTTCGCCGGATGTGACCGGCCGCTGCAGCGCAAACTCATCACGGCAGAAAATGTGCACGGCAGAAGCGGCATCGATGGTATCGAAATCAGCACGCCTCGCACCCCGTTACAGTCCGCACATGCTATTGATTTTATTATAAATACTCTCGAAGCTGCGGCACCGGATTCGATCACGCTGGTGCTGACCGGCCCGCTGACCAACATCGCCACGGCGATCACGCGCCAGCCATCGATACTCGATGCGGTGCACGAGATCGTGCTGATGGGCGGTGCGCTGCGCGAGGGCGGCAACACCACGCCATCGGCCGAATTCAATATTCTTGTCGACCCGCACGCGGCGGAGATCGTATTCGGCTGCGGCCGCCCGATTGTCGCAATGGGCCTCGACGTGACACACCAGGTGCCGGCGAATCGCGCCAGGGTCGCACGCATCCGTGCCATCAAAACGGCACCGGCACAGGCAACGGCCGGCATGCTGGAGTTCTTCAGTCGCTACGACAGCAAAAAGTACGGCGCAGACGGTGCGCCACTGCACGATCCGTGCACGGTCGCTTACCTGCTGCGACCGGAACTGTTCGAGTTGCGCCACTGCAATATTGCGATCGAAGTGAAATCCGATCTGACGATGGGCCACACTGCCGTCGACTACTGGGGCGTCAGCGGACGTGCGCCAAACGCGCACTGGGCGTATAAAATTGACGCAGACGGTTTCTATGACCTGCTGAGCGAAAAGCTAGCAAGCTACGAAGGCATGCCGCTATGACCACAAGCGCAAAGAGTGCGCCACACATCGCCGTTGTCGGCTCGGTGAATCTCGACATGACGATAAGGGTGCGCGCACTGCCCCGCGCCGGTGAGACCGTGACCAATGGCGAGCTGCATTGTTATCCCGGTGGTAAGGGCGCGAACCAGGCGCTGGCCGCGCGGCGGCTGGGTGCCAAGGTCGACCTGGTTGCCTGCGTCGGTGATGATGCGAACGCGACTGCCGCTTTGCATTTGCTGAAGGCCGAAGGCGTTGACCTCAAGCAGGTTATCGTCGATCGCGATGCGCCAACGGGTGTTGCAATGATTACCGTTGATGACGAAGCTGAGAACCAGATCGTCGTGGCGCCGGGCGCAAACCGCAGGCTCACGCCGGAGCGCGTTGCCATGCCTGAAGCAGATGCAATGATTTGCCAGCTCGAAGTGCCGACGGCCACGTTGCTCGAAGCGGCCCGCCAGTTTCGCGGATTTCTGTGCGTAAACCTTGCGCCCGTTTGCGAGGTTCCTGAGGAGCTTATCGCGCGCGCTGACCTGATCGTCGTCAACGAAATCGAAGCCGAATACTACGGTCAGAAGCTGCACCGGGCGCCGGGCATGGTTGCCTTGACCTACGGCTCGCGCGGCGCAAGCCTGCTGCGCGGTGCACGCGTCCTGGCAAAACAAACTCCGCCGGCGGTGCATGCCGTCGACACAACCGGCGCAGGCGATACATTCACCGCTGCGCTTGTGCTTGCGCTGGTCGAGGAGCAGTCACCGGATGACGCGCTCGCTTTCGCCTGCGCCGCTGCGGCCGCGTCGACGGAGCGACCGGGCGCGCAGCCCTCGATGCCGCGGCGCGCACAGGTAGCCGAGATGCTGCAGAAGGCATGAGGTGAGAATGGTTTCCGCCTGTTGCAGAACGCGTACAGGCCCAGCCGTGCTAGCGACGTTATTTTTTCTTTAGCCGGAAGGATTCCGGCAGCATTTCCGCCATTGTGTGACTAACGATGCGACCCTGCTCATCCAGCAACACGATGCGGGTAGCTTCATCGGCGAATTCCGCGATGCGTTGCCGGCAGCCGCCACAGGGCGTGCAGGCTTCCAGCGATTCGCGACCACCGACCGCCGCAATTACCGCAATCTTCTTGCCGCCAGCCGCAATCATTGCGCTGATCGCCCCGCCTTCGGCACAGGCGCCGAGCGGGAA
>JBATFU010000154.1:0-28276 GCA_049665065.1 Woeseia sp.
ACAGGCGCTCCTCGGCACGCTTGATGACCGGGTGTATCGCCCAGAGCGTGTCGTCGAGATCCAGTGTGATCGTGTGAATGTGTTGCATGGGATCAGCGTCAATCAGCCGGTTCACTGTGTGCCTGCATTGTGTTCTGATACCCGACTCGGTAGCAACTTGAGCCAGGAGCAAGCATGAAGTACCTGCATACAATGGTCAGGGTCAGCGACCTTGACGCGTCGCTCGATTTTTACTGCAACAAGCTTGGCCTCGTTGAACTGCGCCGCAAGGAAAGTGAGAAAGGTCGCTTCACGCTGGTCTTCCTTGCCGCGCCCGGCGATGAGGGCGCACAGGTCGAGTTGACTTACAACTGGGATCCCGAAACTTACGGCGAAGCCCGCAATTTCGGCCATCTCGCCTACCGTGTCGATGACATTTACGAAAGCTGCCAGCGCCTGCTGGACGGCGGCGTCACCATTAACCGCCCGCCGCGCGACGGGCACATGGCATTCGTACGATCGCCGGACAATATTTCGATCGAGTTATTGCAGCGGGGCGACGCACTGCCAGCCGCCGAACCCTGGGCGTCGATGCCGAACACCGGGCACTGGTAGCGTCACGCGCGGCGCGCGGGCATGAGCGGCGGCAACAGCTCGTGCTTCACATCATTGGCCGCGGCAGACACGGCGTGCAGATTGCGCAGCGCCTTATCAAGTGCCGCACCGTCCCAGCGTGCATCCGTGCCGGGACCGTAGCTCGCTGCTGACAATAACTCGAGCTCTTCCCTCGCTGGCGAGCCAACCCGTTGCGCAAGCAGACCGATGCTGCGCGGCGCGTCGTCCGGCCATTCGAGTTTTGCCCATTCCAGCAGGGACCGCCTGACTGCGTCGTGCCGGCCCTCGCGCGCCGCCTTGCGGGCATTTTTCAGCAGGCGCGACTGTTGCTTGTGCAGCGGCACCTCTTTCGCGTCCGTCGTTTCGCTGCGACGCGGCTTGCGCGATGAATACCACCAGCCACAGACCGTCAGCAGCCACAGGACGGCAAGCCCCTCGCTGATGCGGCGCCAGAATGGATCGTCGACAAAACGGGTTTCGGCAGGCGCTGCTGCGACCTCCGGCTGCGGCGCCTGCGTCAGCGATTCTGTCGATGGCAGGATGGTCAGCGTGCGCGCGGGTAGCGTGGCAACCTTCCACTCGTTCGCCGTAATGTCCCACCACGGCAACTCAACCGCTGGCAATTCGACCGGGCCCGGTTTTACACCGATCATCGCGTACTGTTCGCTGCGCTCGGCAAGAATGCCCTGGCTCGCCATCGCGTCTTTCAGCTCGGGTTTGTCGGGGTAAAGCTTCAGCGCATCGGAGTGCGACGGCTCGATGACCGGAATTTGCGTCGACAGCTGCCCAAGCGCGGTCACCGTGATGTGGCGCGTAACCGGCTCACCGGCTGGCAGGTCAGTCGCATCGCGTGACCAGTCTTCCTGCAGCGTGACGCTTCGCGCGGGCAGCCAGGCGGCATCGGGATAGCGGGCCGGCGGCGGTGGAATCGCTTGCACGTTCACCGTCACGCCATCGGAACGAAACACTTTGCGCCCGGTGATGCGGCCATCGCGCAGCACGCGCGCCTCGAAGCGCACCGGCGCAACGTTCAGCTCACCGCTCTCCTGCGGGAACAACGCATAGACGCGTTCCACGACGTTGTAGGCCTTGCCGTTGAGCAACGCATCATAGCTGCGCTCATCGCCGGCCAGTTCGACGAGTACGTCAACGCCTGTGATCTCCGGATCCGACAGGCGCGGCTGCCGCGTCGCCACCGCACGATAGACTTTCAAGGTATACAGCACCTGCGCCTGCACGTAGCTGTCACTGTTGTCGACTTCAGCAGTCACAAAAATATCGGCTTCGCCCGGCGCCGCACTTGAAACCGGTTTCACGACTATGGGCACGGAGTTGCTCGGTTCACCGGCGACCTCGATCGGCGGAATGTCGATCGTACCTTCGCGTTTCGCCATCAGGACGTAGGTCCAGGTGCGGCTGCGGCTGATCTGGCCATTGACAATGGTTGTGTTGCTGAGCTGACTGCGCGTGCCGATAAAAAAATCCGCTTCGAGCGCGCTGACGTCCGGCTCGACATCGACCGCGGTATCGACCGTTACCTTGTAAGTGAACGATTCATTGAGCTCGACACTGTCACGATCGACACTGGCGATCACCGCGCCAGACGCTGCGGGCAGCGTGCAAAGTGCCAGTGCCGCAATAAAGAGCGCTGCGAAAAATTTGCGGATCCGGTGTTGCTGCTGGCTACTGACCATGGCTGAACCTCGTCATCAGGCCACAGGTTGTTACCGTCCTGGTCACGGCCCTGGCGCTGATACTGATAGCGGAATTTGCGGCGCAGCAGGCCGCCTGGATCATTCGGGATGCGACGCAGCCATTGCTCCATCGCCTGTTGCTGTTCCTGTTCGCGGCGACTCGCGGCGGAATCCGCCTGCGCCTCGCCCTGTTGCGGGTCGTTCTCACTGCCCTGCTCTGCCGCCTCTTCGGCTGCCTTTTGCAACTCTTCCTGCAAAGCGGCGAGATCTTCCTCGCTTAATTCCTGCTGCTCGCGGTTTGAGTCACCGTCCTGCGATTCGTTGCCCGGATTGCCGGCGCTGCCCTCTTCGCCGGACTGATCTGACTCGCTGTTGCCTTCCGACTGCTGCGCGTCGCCGCCGGATTCGCCGCCGGACTCCTGGTTCTGCTCGCTTTGCGAATCCTGCGCATCCTTGATCTGTTCAACGAGGTCACGATTGTAGATTGCGTCTTCGTCATCAGGCGCAAGCTCGAGTGCCGCGTTGTAGGCGTCGATGGCAGCATCAAACTGGCCTTGCCGGGCCAGTGTGTTGCCATGGTTGTACAGGCTGTCGGCATCTTTGCCGGCAGCGAACGTCGCGGCGCTGTCGGCGTAACGTCCCGCGCGGTAACTGGCAACGGCGCGCCACTCTGGATCGCGGAACAAATTCGCAGCCGCCTCTGCATTGCCTTCCTCAAGCTCTGCAGCTGCCTGCTGGTCCGGCGTTTTCCACAAATCCTGCCAGTCGAACGCCTGTGCTTCGCGCGGCAGCGGCAACATCAGGAACGCCACGACCAGTACCCAGCCGCGCCGGAACGCGAGGGAGGCGAGCGGTACCAGCAGCAGTAACAGCCAGGGCCCTTCGTCCTGCCACTGGTCGGTTGCGAGATCGTCATCGCTCGCGGCACTGCTGCCCGCAGCGCTCGACAGCAGGACATCGATGTCGCTGTTGTCGCTGCTGATGACAGCAAAACGACCACCACCGGCCTCTGCAAGCTCGCGCAAGCTGTCGGCTTCGAGTCGCGGCACGGCCATCTGGCCAAAGCGATCGGTAACGAAGCCGCCATCGGCACGCGGGATCGGCGCACCTGCCGGCGTGCCCACGCCGAGCACCGACAGGCGATAGCCGGCAGCGCGCAGGTCTTTCGCAGCCTGCTCAGCCGCTGCCGACGAACCGCCATCGGTAACGAGCAAGACCTCCCCGTCGCGCACGCCAGCCTGCTCGAGCAGTTGCCTGCCCTTGTCGATCGCGGAGACCGGATAACTGCCGCGGCTCGGCATGATGTCGGTGCTCAGGCTGTTGACGAGTGCCGTCACGGTGTCCGCATCCTTCGTCAGCGGCGTCACCGTAAAGGCGTTCGCCGAATACACGATCAGTGCGGTCTGGCCGCTGGTGCGCCGCTCCAGCATGTCGAGAATTTTCAGGCGCGCGCGCGTCAGGCGATTGGGTGACAGATCCTGCGCATCCATCGAACGCGACAGATCCAGTGCAACGACGAGTGCCTGCTCGGAACGATACACGGACTGTTCAACGCGTTCCCAGGCCGGCCCCGCCAGCGCGACGATCGCGAGCGCGCCGCCCAAGAAGATCAGCCACCAGCGCCCGGTACCGTAGCGGCGCTGCGAACTCGACAATACAAACGGCAACAGCGCCGGATCGATAACGCGCTGCCAGCTGCCGGCCGCAAGTTTGCGACTCGCCAGCAGCAGCGTCACGGCAATCAGCACCGGCAGCGCCAGCAACCATTCCGGGCGCAGGAAATGCAGCTCAGCCGGCATGCCGCACCACATCGTGCAACTGCCGAGCCTGGCGCGACGCCTGCCAGCCCGCCAACAAATTGGCCAGCGCCATCAGGAAGACCAGCGCAAACGCACCGCCGAGCGGCCAGTAGTACAGCGCCTTGATCGGACGAAATCCCGCCTCAGGCTCTGCAACCGGCTCGAGCTCGTCGAGGAGCCTGTAAATATCCTGCAAACCGGCAGTATCGACCGCGCGGAAATAACGACCGCCGGTTTCTTCGGCGATGGTTGTCAGTGTCGCTTCATCAAGATCGGCGGACGGGTTCACGCGCCGCATGCCTCCCGTAATGGAAGGCACCGTCATGACTTCGGCACCAATACCGATGGTGTATATGCGCAGGCCGATTTGCGCGGCCAGCTCGGCGGCTTTCAGGGGATCGATTTCACCGGCGGTGTTGGCACCGTCGGTTAACAAAACGAGCACCTGCTCGCCGCCGTCCGCACCCTGATCGTGAATGCGTTTCACCGCGAGTGTAATCGCATCACCAATGGCCGTTTTTTCCCCGGCGAGCCCGATGAAGGCCTCGAGCAACAGCACGTTTACCGTTTCACGATCAAGCGTTAACGGCACCTGCAGGTAAGCGCGCTCACCAAACAGGATCAGCCCGATGCGATCACCCTCGCGACGTGCGATGAAGTCGCTCGCGACCGCTTTGGTTGCAGTCAGGCGATCAACGCGGCGACCGCCGAGTTCAAAATCCTTTGCATCCATGCTGCCCGACAGGTCAACGGCGAGCATCAGGTTGCGGCCGGACACCGGCACGTCGAGCTCGTCGCCGATGCGTTCCGGTCGTGCGCTGGCAAGTACCAGCAACAGCCACGCGATAACCGCAAACCAGAAGCGCCAGTTCTTAAGCTGTTCGCTTTGCGGACGATTTGCCAGCACGGCGAAGCCGGCAAAACTGGGCACGCGCAAGCCGGCTTCCTGTGCACCGCTGGCAGGTGACAGCAGTTTGCGCACCACGAGCGGCAGCGGCAGAAGCAGCAACATCCACGGCCAGGCGAGTGACCACATCAGCGCGTCTCCTCCGGCAGCGGCGTGGCAAGACGCAGGCGCACGGCTTTAATGAGCGCTGCAACATCGACCTGCTCGCCATCCGTTCGCGGCGCGCGGTAGGGCAGCCAGCCGAGGCTGCTGCCGGGACCCTCAGTGAAGACTGGCTGTGCGAGGCCGCGATCGAGCCAGTTAAGCCACGCGTCGCCGGTCAGGCGCGCAACTTCCACACGCGGTGCATACGCGAGCATCGCGCGGCGCAGCAATGCAGACAGTGATTTCGCGAGCTGCGCAACATTGCCATCCGCCGCATGCGCGGCTGCCAGCCTGTCGAGCTCGCGCAACGCGAGTCGACGGGCGCGACCGCGCTGCCACTCGCGATAAGCGCGGGACGCAAGCCATAGCAGTCCAGCCAGCGCTGTTGCGAGTAGCAGCCACCAGCCCGGCGCGAGCGGCCACCAGCTGACCGGGTCAGGCAGGTGCAAATCGCGTAGCGGGATTTCTGCAGGATTCATCGTCGTGCCAACCTCAGTGCGTGCGGCGTCCGAGCGCCTGCTGCAGCGCTGCGACCGGGTCATCGGTGGTTGACAAGCCGAGCAGGTGCACGCCGTAGCGCTGGCAGAACCGCGCCAGCGCCTCCTGCCGGTCGTCATAGGCCTGTTGATAGGCGGCGCGGGCGCCGGCTGAATAGGTGTCGATCGACATCTCGCGTTCGCTCGATACAAGCCGGTAATGTCCCGGCGGCGGCAGTTCGCGATCGAGCGGGTCGCTGACGGCAACCGCAAGCACTTCATTGTGGCGCGCAATGCCGGCCAGGTAAGACTGCGTGGCGCGCGCGAAGCCGGCGAAATCGCTGATGATAACGACGAGGCTGCCAGGCCTTGCAACGCGCCTCAACGCCGACATGGCCGCGGCGAATGGCACCGCCGGATCCGCATCCGCTGCAGCGACCTTGTGCTCCCAGTCCCCGTGCTCGACAAGCTGATGCAGGTAACGCAACGCGGCTTGCCGACCAAGCCGCGGCTTTAACTCAAGATGTTGTGTATCGCCGAAAATAATGCCGCCAAGCCGGTCACCGCGATGATGCGCGGACCATGACAGCAGCGCCGCCGCGCGACTTGCTGTTACCGACTTGAAACTGCCGCGCGTGGCAAAGTGCATCGAACTGCGCAGGTCCACCATGATCAGCACCGGGCGTTCGCGTTCTTCGCGAAACAGCTTCGTGTATGCCTCGGTGCTGCGCGCAGTGACGCGCCAGTCGATGTTGCGCGGGTCGTCACCCGGTTGATAGGGCCGCGACTCGTCGAACTCCATACCACGCCCTTTAAAATGCGACACATAAGCGCCGGCCTGCATGGAATTGACGCGCAGGACGTCAAGCGCGATGGCGCGGGCCGGCCCGGCCAGCCGGATCAGTCCTTTTTGACTGACACTGACGGGTGAGGCGTCGCTGGGCAGGTGGTCGTGTCGCACGATGCTGTGTTCCGGCTACGGTACGCCGACGCCATCCAGGATCCTTTCGATGATCGAGTCAGCACCAACACCGTCAGCCTCCGCTTCGAAGCTCAGCACGAGCCGATGGCGCAGCACGTCGGGCGCCACTTCCTGGATATCCTCGGGCCCGACGAAATCGCGACCGGACAGCCACGCGCGCGCGCGAGCCGCGCGGTCGATACCCATGCAGGCGCGCGGGCTGGCGCCGTACATGACCTGGCCCTGCAAGGATTCGTCGACCCTGCCCGCATCGCGCGTTGCGACGACGATATTGACGATGTACTGCTCGAGCTCGTCAGACAGGTGCAGGTCGAGAATCTCGCGGCGGCCGGCCATGACCGACGTCTGCGACAATTGCTCAGGCGGCTGGAATGCATCGCGCTGCCCGGACTTCGCTTCATTGCGGTTCAGCACCAGGATCCGGCGCTCGTCTTCGACACTCGGGTAGCCGACTTTGACATGCAGCAGGAAGCGGTCGAGCTGGGCTTCCGGCAGCGGGTAGGTACCTTCCTGTTCGATCGGGTTCTGGGTCGCCATCACCATGAACAGCGCTGACAGCGGGTAACTTTTTTCGCCGACGGTAATCTGTCGTTCTTCCATCGCCTCCAGCAAGGCGGACTGCACCTTGGCCGGGGCACGGTTAATTTCATCCGCGAGAATCAAATTGTGAAACAGCGGCCCTTCGCGGAATACGAAACTGCCGTCGGCCGGCCGATAGATCTCGGTACCGGTCAGGTCGGCAGGCAACAGATCGGGCGTGAACTGCAGGCGATGAAAATCACCCTCGATGCTTTCGGACAGCACCTTGATCGCGCGGGTCTTGGCGAGCCCCGGTGCGCCTTCAACGAGCAGGTGACCGTCGCACAGCAGGGCGATCAACATGCGGTTAATCAGGTGTTCCTGCCCGATGATCAGGCTGCTAACGTGGTTTTCGAGCTGTTGGAATTGTTCTGCTACGCTCATTCGTTGCTCCACTGGAAAGTCATGCGCCTGCCCTTCTGCTGATACGTTCATCTCATGCTCCGACTTGCAATCATGCGCCGGCCAAAGGGCGGGCCATTGTAGGGCCTCGATCCCGGTATTTGAACCGGCTCGAAAAATCCTGTGCTGCATTACGACCAGCAAACCGCGCATACATTGCATAAACTTGCCGCTTTCCGCACAGTTTCGCCGCATGCATCGCCTAGCCCTCATTCTCGCTGCCGTCTGCACCGTGTTCGCCTGTTCATCGCGCGGCGCCCCGGAGTCGCCTGCCGCGGCCACGCATTGCGTGCCGGGCGGCGAGTTCCGCGCGGAACTGTTCGGCGCGGTGCGCAGCGAACTCGAGTGGCAGGGCGATCGCCTGAGCTGCGAGGGCATGCCGCGGCCGCGTGGCGAAGGCGCCCGGCTCCGCTTCGCCGGCGAGATTCCGCTACAGGACACGATGCAGCCACTTGCCTTTATCGTCGCACTGCCCGAACTGCAGGCCGGCGTCACCGGCCGCGAACTGCGCGCGACGGTCACGCTGATCGAAGAAGACAGCGGCCGCTTTTTCAGTAATGCCGAGCAGGACACCTGCTGGGCGGACATTACCTCGCAGCAGGCGCTGGACGAGAGCAGCCTGAGCTACGCGATTGCCGGCATTGTCTACTGCGTCTCGCCGCTGCCGGAACTGAACAGCAATGCCAGCATCACGATTCGCGACCTGCAGTTTGCGGGACGAGTCGACTGGCGCGATGAATCATCGTGAGACGCGCTGCGCCTTTGCTCCTCTTTGTCGTGCTGCTGGGCACGCTGCCTGCGCTGGCCAATCCGGAGCTTGATGCCGCATTTGGGCAAAGCACCATTGTCATTACGGCCAGTCGCGACGCCTGTTATCGGTTTGATGTGTACGTGGCGATAGAAAACGCACAGTGGCGGCGCGGCCTGATGTACGTGAAGGCACTCGATCCGTGGCGCGGCATGCTGTTTGTCTATCCGAACGAAGGCCAGCGCTCGATGTGGATGAAGAACACCATGCTGCCGCTCGACATGCTGTTTATCAGGGCCAATGGCCGGATCTCTTCGATCGCGACGAATACCGAACCGCAGTCGCTGCGCTCCATTGCGTCCGTCGAGGATGTGCAGTACGTGCTGGAACTGAATGCCGGCGTGACGCAACGTCTCGCCATCAAGCCGAATGACTCAATACTGTGGGCTGGCGATGTCAGTCAGGTTAGAGCGAACTGACCCGATCGCCTTGCCCGGGTCGCAGACGCTTTGCCGCTACAGAACCGACGCGATGGATTTTGCCAGGTACTCAACGTTGGCGGGTGTAATGCCTGCTACGTTGATGCGACTTGAGTTAACCATGTAGACGCCGCAGTCTTTTTTCAGGCGATCGACCTGTGCTTCGGTGACACCCAGAAAACAAAACATGCCGTGCGCACGTTCGACATGCGAGAAGTCGCGGTCCGGCGCTTCGCGGCGCAATGCAGCCACCAGACTCCTGCGCATATCCTTCAGGCGCGCCCGCATGCCGTCGACTTCGCTAACCCACTGCGAACGCAGCGCTGCATCGCTCAGAATCTCGCGCACGATCGCGGCACCGTGGTCCGGCGGCATCGAATACATCGTGCGCACGAGGTTGTTCGCCTGGCTGCGCACCTTCGCCGCCGTTTCCGCGTTGCTGCAAACGAACGAGAGTGAACCAACACGATCGCGGTACAAGCCAAAGTTTTTCGAACAGGACGTTACGACAATCATTTCCGGCACCAGGCCGGCCAGCAGCCGCACGGGTTGGGCGTCCTCTTCGATGCCCTCGGCAAAGCCCTGGTAGGCCATGTCCACGAATGGCAAAAGCTTGCGCGCTGCTATGCGCTCGGCGAGCTCCTGCCACTGGGCCTTGTCGAGGTCCATGCCCGTCGGGTTATGGCAGCAGCCGTGCAGCAAGACGATGTCACCCTCGGGTATCGCATTGATGCGTTCCATCATTTCATCAAACACGAGCGCGCAGCTGGCGTCGTCATAGTACGGGTAGGCCTGCAGCTTTAGACCGGCGCCACCCAACAGGGGCACATGATTTGCCCAGGTGGGATTGCTGTGCCAGACCGTCGCATCGCTGCGCGCCCGCAGCACGAGCCCGGCCGCCACGCGCAGGCCGCCGGAGCCGCCCGGTGTTTGCAGGGTGGTAATGCGCTCGGCGGGAATGTCATCACCGAAAGTCAGCTGCTGCGTCAGGCTGTTGAACTCGGGATCGCCAGCCGAGCCGAGGTAGGTTTTGCTGGTTTGCGTTTCGAGAATCCGCCGCTCCGCCTGCTTGACCGAAGCCAGTACCGGTGTCTCACCCTGTTCGGTGCGAAAGACACCGACTCCAAGGTCGACTTTTTCGCTGCGCGAATCACTGGCGTGTTCCGCAATCAGTTTCAGAATGGCGTCAGAGGGCAACGCATCAAGCGCATTAAACAAAATCTTTCTCCGCGGCGAGACAGGAATTGGTCAGACAGATGCCAGCGGCGATTGTACACAGAGACGCCGTGGCAGGATCAAGGAATGGCACTCGCCTAAAAAGAATTGAGCGGAATCTTCAGGTATGCGACGCCGTTGTCTTCCGGCGGCGGCGTAATGCCTGCGCGGATATTCACCTGGATGGCGGGCACAATCAGTTTCGGCAGAGACAAAGTCTGGTCGCGCTTTTCGCGCATCGCGATAAAAGCCTCGCGCGAGCGCCCGCCGCCGATATGAATATTGCTGGCCGCCTGCTCGCGCACACTCGTTTCAAAGCGCAATTCACGACCGTTCGGCTGGTAGTCGTGACAAACGAAAATGCGCGTGTCCGCTGGCAACGCCAGAAGACGCTGAATCGAATCGTAGAGGACACCCGCATCGCCTCCCGGAAAATCGCAGCGTGCCGACCCTGCATCCGGCATGAACAGGCTGTCACCGACAAACGCGGCATCACCAATCAGGTAGGTAACGCTGTCGCTGGTGTGACCGGGTGTCGGGATCACGCGAACCGGCAAGTCACCTATCGTGAACGTTTCGTCATTCGCGAGCAGCTTGTCGAAAGGGTGAGCCTCGGACGCCGCCGACAGTTCCTGGTTGAAAATTTTTGCGAAGTGTTCTTGAACGGCACGGATGCCGGCACCGATCGCGATGTCGCCGCCCACTGAATTCTTGATGAACTGCGCACCGCTCAGGTGATCGGCGTGCGCATGGGTCTCAAGAATCCATTGCAGCTTTAACTGTCGCTCCCGCAGAAACGCAACAATGGCCTGCAACGGGCCGTGGTCGGTATGACCGGACACAATATCGAAACCGAGTACCGGATCGATGACGGCAGCAATGGAAGTGGCGGGATCGCTGACGACGTAGGAAAGCGTGCCGCTTTCCTGGTGGTAGAAATGCTGTACCTGTGGTGACGCCAAAACTTAACGGCTCCGGCTTGGTGCCGGAGCCGTCACTGGCATCAGCCTTTCGGTGCCCAGACGGAACACCAGCCGTCGGCGTTGACGAGCTTGCCGGGGAATATCGCGCAAGGCCGCCATGCGGCGCCATCTTCGCCCTGAATCAGCGCGCAGTTCGCGCAGTGCTGATTCTCCGCCGGGTTTGCACGCGTGGCGGGATCCACAGTGGTGTAATCGTGCACGTATTTCATCGCTTGCGCGGTTGGGTCGTCTTCCGTCAGGTGCGGCATTTCCTGTGCGATCGCTTCCTTGCCGGGACGCACAAAACACGCAGCGGCTGCAACGGCCGACACTTTCATAAACTGACGTCTCGCAATCTTGCTCAAGGGTCTCTCCTTCTTCCTGACATTGTTAAATCGAATCTGGCTGGAGCCGGAGTCTAAACTATTCAGGACGCTTGTTAAGCATCCGTAACCGACTGATACAAATCCGCCTCACGAATGCAAATGAGTCTCATTTGTAGCTTGTGTTCTACAGCAGGGAAGTTTGCCTGCGCGAAGCTGAATGGCAGCTAAACGCGCCACGGTCGCGACCTCGATCTCGCCGGCGGCGGCAGAGATGTGAACCACCTCACAATCGTCATTGCCCGCCCTGTCACAAAAGCCTCAACACGGCATAATCACGCTGGCTGGTGTGGCAAGTGCTACGCGTGCTGAACCACAGCGGCGATTCGGGGTCGCATTATTCCCCGGACGATTCTTCGAGAGACGCCTGACCCAGGGATATTCCTTGCCCCAGTTTCGTTCAAAGCAAGTCAAACGACAGACAGCCGTCATGCAAACAGTGCTGACGCTGGTGTGCGGGCTGGCTTTGTTGCACGTCGAGGCAAACGCTGCCAGTAAAGTGCATCGCTACACAGTCTCTGTGGACGCCGCGCTTTCAGTGCTGCACGTCGAGGCGCAATTCTCCGCAGCGGTTAACAGCGTCGCGGCTCGCTCGCCGCGCGCCAGCAGTTATTTGCAGGAGTTGCACAGCTGCGACGGCGATACCGACGTCAGAATTCGCAATCGACGACTGCTGATACCGTTCGGCGGCATTCGCTGCATGTCTTACTCCGTTGACCTGCGCGCTGCCGCGAAAGGCCAGCGACAGAATCGGGCGCTGCGCGACGACAACCTGATCGTGTCTTCATCCGAGTGGTTGTGGCGGCCGGCGATTGATGAGGCCACTGAGCTGCTGGTCGAATTCAATTTACCCGACGGCATCGCGGTTGCCGTGCCCTGGCGCGAGCTCGACACCTCCGGGCGTCGTTTCGTCGTTGCCAAATCGCCGGAGAGCGCCAATGCGCCGATCGCGTTCGGCCAATTCGACTACCGTGAAATTGCAGTACCCGGCGCGACGCTGCGCGTCAGCCTGATGAACGGCAGGCAGGCAATGGACAAGGCAGCAATACTGCGCTGGATCGAGGCGGCTGCCACGGACGTCAGTCTTGCCTACGGCCGCTTCCCGAATCCTTCACCGCAGGTACTTGTGATTCCCGGTACGGAGAAGAGCTCGAGTCGCGGCGGCGCCGTCCCGTACGGACGCGTTGTACGCGATGGCGGCGAATCCATCGAATTATTTATCAACCCGAACAAGCCGCTGTCCGCGTTCCTCGATGACTGGACGGCAACGCACGAATTCAGCCACCTGCTGCTGCCCTACGTTAACCGCCAGGAACGCTGGATCTCGGAAGGCTTTGCGCAGTACTACCAGAATGTATTGCTGGCCCGCGCCGGCGCTTACGACGATCAGCGTGCCTGGCAAAAACTTTATGAAGGCCTGGAACGCGGCCGCATGTCACGCCCCGATCTGTCGCCCAACGATGCCGCCGCCGGTCGCGGTCGTGAAAGCACGATGAAAGTTTACTGGAGCGGTGCCGCGATCGCGCTGATGGCCGACGTCGCGTTGCGTGAACAGAGCGGTGGCGAGCAGACCCTGGATGATGTTTTGCGCGAACTGCAGGCCTGCTGCCTGCCGTCGAATCACAGCTGGTCAGGCCCGGAGCTATTCGGCAAGCTCGATGAACTTGCGGGGCGCAGCGTGTTCATGCCGCTCTATCAACGCTACGCCGATGCGATCGGTTTTCCCGATACCAGCAACGTGTTTGCGCGCCTCGGGCTCATCATTGACGATGGCCGGGTGCGGCTGGCGCGCAGCGCGAAGTTGCTGAAGATTCGTGACTCCATAACCGAGCTGGATCCGGCGACAGCCAACTGGCGCCAGCAACTGGCATCAATCGGCGACTAGGCCAGAAGTCTCACAGGCGATTGCGATTCAGCGACCGGCGCTGTCTCGCGGCGGCAGCAACGGGAGCGGAATTGGCGCGCGTCGCTGATTTTCCCGGGGCGGATAGTTCGTCGCGAGGTAGGTGACAATAGCCTGCTCCGTAGCCGGCTCGAACTGCCAGAGATTCTGCGTCGCCTGCATCCAGCGAATGATTGCCAGCCAGGTTTGCGCATCCGCACGCTGGCTCGTAACGAGCTTGTGCGAATGGCAGCCGCCGCAGTGAATGCGCACCTGCTCCCAGCCCTCGGCCTTGATCAGCCCGGTGGCCTCATCGACGTCCGCAACTGCAGAAGCAGACACGAGCAGGCAAAGAGCAAGGAGTGCGCGCATCAGGCGGTTACGCGAACCGCAATGCGGTGGCAGGCGTTGTTGAGGTAGCCGCGCGGGTTCCAGCCTGGCAGCACCATCGGCTGCGAGCGACCCTGGTCGTCTTCGGCGCGCGCCCAGATTTCGAAATAGCCGGCCTGCGGAAAACCAAGCTCGGCTGAGAAGTGTTGCCATGCAAGTCGATTTGCGGGCTTTGTCAGTTTCGCGCGCTGCCAGCTTGCACCGAAATCGATCGACGTGTGAACGCTTGCAACCCGGTTATCACCGGCCCACGCGTGACCTCTGACCTGCATGGCTGCGGCGCGTGCATGCACGATGCCGGAGCGTGGAAAGGTGATAAGCGACTTGACCGGCATTGATTCGATAATGCACATGTCTGCATCAGCGACTTCCGCGCCCGGCGCGACCGGTTTGCACGGCACGCGGTAAGACTGTCCCAGCATTTTTTCGCCATCGTGCACGCGATCGCGAATCAGCAAATGATTGAGCCACTTGCCACTGACCGAGGCCGGCCAGCCGGCGCAGACGAGCCGCAGCGGATAGCCGTGCAACTGTGGCAACGCTTCACCGTTGATTGCCCAGACCAGCAGCGATTCTTTTTCAAGCGCTTTGGCCAGCGGCACGCCGCGCGAGATCGGCCGTTTCGACGGATCGCCGGACAGGTGCACATCCGCGCCTTCGTAAGCGACATAGATCGCATCGTCTTTGATGCCGACGTGTTCGAGCACGTCGCGCAGTCGCACACCGGTCCACTCCGGGCAACCCACCGCGCCGGTGGTCCACTGGTTGCCGCTCGTGGGCGGGTTAAACTCCGAGCGCCCGTTGCCGCCGCATTCGAGCTGCAGCTGCAGCGTGTGGTGACGAAACTTTTGCTTTAACTCGCCGAGCGTCATGACCGTCGGTCGCGCGCAGGACTCACCGTCAATCGTGAAGCTCCAGTCGTCCGGATTGATGTCGGTGACAGCGGGCGGCACGCCGTTGTTGCGAACGAACAGGCGACTGGCTGGCGTAACGTTGTCGTCAAGTAAGTGTGCGGGCGTTTCAGCATTGACCGGACGATCGTTCAGCACCACGAGGCCGTCCTTGCCGGGCAACGCAAACGGTTCGTCAGAGTCTGCGAACGCCGCGGGAATCAGGCCTGCCGGCATGTAGCTTGCGAAGGGAATTGCTGCGCCGAGTGCGGTGCTCATCGCGAGCAGGCCGCTGCCACGCAGGAAGCCGCGACGCGACAAGGCGTTTGCCTCGCGCCCCCACAGCAGGCGATCAGCAAGCGCGGGATCGGCCTGGTAAAGCTCGTGAAGTCCTTTCTTGCTGCTCATATTCCCCCCGGACCGGCAGCCGCGCCCTCAGGCGTGGAATTCTTCTGCGGAATGCAAAAACGTTTCCAGCAGGCCGTGTAGCACCTGCTGCAGATCCTTGCTGGCCTCGGGATCATAGCGCAATGTCTTTTCATCCATGTAACTGCGCTGCGCAAGCTCCAGCTGCACAGCGTGCACCTTGTCACGCGGCCTGCCAAAGTGACGCGTAATGTGACCGCCGGTGAAGCGCGCGTTGGAAACGGCCGGGTAGACGCTGTTCGTTGCCCCTGACTCCAGCGCGCCGGCAATTTCGGCTGCGCAGCTCGCACCCTTGTTAGTACCAAGATTCAGCACGGGCAGCCTGCCGTCGAATAATCCTGGCACCTCACTCGCAATCGAATGTGCGTCCCATAACAGCGCATAACCGTGTTTCATCCGGCTTTCGTCGAGTGCCGTTGCAATTTGCGCATGATAGGGACGCCAGTAATGATCAACCCGCGCCTGCCGTTCCGCTTCGCTGACGCCATTACCATCCTTGTAAATGGCCTCGCCCGCAAAGGTTCGCGACGGGCAAGTGCCGGTGGAGACCTGCCCGTCGTACAGGGCGCTGTCGTCGGGTGGCCGATTCAGGTCAACCACGTAGCGGGAATAACGCGCCGTAATAATGCTTGCCCCGAGTTCCCGCGCGAACTCGTACAGGCTGGCGACGTGCCAATCGGTATCGGGTAATGCCAGTGCAACGGGCGTCATGCGTGTCGCAACATCGTCGGGCAGCAGGCGTCCGTCGTGCGGCACGCTTATAAGCAGCGGCGAGCTGCCGTAGTGAAAATCGTATATCGAGTCAGTCATGTTTCCGCTACATAGCGAGACTGGGCAATACCGCACTGCAGGGTTCGCAGAACGCACCGCCGTCAATCAGGCCGGCAAGTTGCTCAATGTCAGGTGATAAAGACCGGTCAATGTCATACGGCGGCGAAAACAGTCGCACCTGTTCGATGATGGTTTCGATAACGGCCGAACTTTTCTGCGGATGATGAAACTCGATGCCCTGTGCGGCAGCGAGCACTTCGATTGCAACAATATTTGCCACGTTGTCCAGCATGCTGTGCAGGCGGTTCGCCGCGAACGTTGCCATGCTGACATGATCCTCCTGATTTGCCGAGGTTGGCAAGCTGTCCACACTCGCCGGATGCGCCAGCGACTTGTTTTCGGAGGCAAGCGCTGCCGCTGTTACCTGCGGCATCATGAAACCGGAGTTCAGGCCGCCGTCCCTGACGAGAAAGGGCGGCAGGCCGCTCAGGTGCGAATCGATCAGCAACGCCGTTTGTCTTTCGGACAATGCACCGATCTCGGCAATCGCGAGCGCGAGGTAGTCCGCGGCCATCGCGACGGGTTCGGCATGGAAATTGCCGCCGGACAGGATCTCGCCGGTTGCGGCAAACACGAGCGGGTTATCGCTGACCGCGTTGGCTTCGGTTTGCAAAACCTCGGCGACGTGACGCATGACGTCAACACAGGATCCGAGGACCTGCGGCTGGCAGCGAATCGAGTAAGGGTCCTGCACGCGCGTGCATTCGAGGTGCGAGGCGCGAATTTCGCTGCCGTGCATCAGCGTGCGCAGCAGCTGCGCTACGGCAATCTGCCCGGGCTGGCCGCGCACCGCCTGGATGCGCTCATCGAACGGCGTATCACTACCCTTGACCGCATCGGCGGCCATCGCACCCGCAGTGACGGCCGCAGCGAGTACGTGCTCGGCGCGAAACAGGGCGGCCAGCGCCAGCGCGGTTGATACCTGCGTGCCGTTCAGCAGCGCGAGGCCCTCCTTCGGCGCGAGCTGCAGGGGTTTGAGACCGGCACTTTCCAGCGCCTCCTCGGCCGCCATCGCCTGGCCATCAACGCTGACTTCACCAAGACCCAGCAGCGCTCCGGCCATGTGCGCCAGCGGCGCGAGATCGCCGCTGGCACCCACCGAACCTTTCACCGGGATCGATGGATAGATTTCGTGATTAACGAGTGCACACAGGGCGTCGACTAATTCAATGCGAACGCCGGAGAACCCTTGCGCGAGTGCAATTATTTTCATCACCATAATCAGACGAACCGTGGCGTCGGGCAGTAGTGGCCCCACGCCCACGGCATGTGAACGCACGAGGTTTTCCTGGAGCTGCGCGAGGTCATCCTGCGAAATACGCACCTGTGCGAGCTGGCCGAAGCCCGTGTTGACGCCGTACACCGACTTGCCGCTGGCGACGATTTTTTTCACGAGCGCTGCCGAGTCATCAATCTTGCGGCGCGCGTCATCGCCTATCGATACACGCGCGGGCTCTGTCCATAGCGTGCGCAGTTCGGCGAGCGTGATCACCTGGCCGTTCAGTTGCAGGTTCATGACTTCATCTCCAGCATCGGCAGCTTCAGCTTATGTTCGCGGGCACAGTCGATCGCTTCTTCGTAGCCCGCATCGGCATGCCGCATCACGCCGCTTGCCGGGTCATTCCACAGCACACGCGCGATGCGCCTGTCGGCCGCTGCCGTGCCGTCGCACACGACGACCATGCCGGCATGCTGCGAATACCCCATGCCGACGCCGCCACCGTGATGCAGCGACACCCACGTCGCACCACTTGCGGTACTGAGCAGTGCGTTCAGCAACGGCCAGTCGGATACCGCGTCACTGCCATCCTTCATTGCTTCCGTTTCACGGTTGGGGCTGGCAACGGAACCGCTGTCGAGATGATCGCGCCCGATAACGACCGGCGCACTCAGTTCACCCGTTCTGACCATTTCGTTAAACGCGAGTCCGAGGCGATCGCGCTGCCCGAGACCCACCCAGCAGATACGTGCCGGCAAACCCTGGAACTGGATGCGTTCGCGTGCCGCATCCAGCCAGCGATGCAGGTGTTCGTCGTCGGGAATGAGTTCTTTGACCTTGGCATCGGTTTTGTAAATGTCTTCCGGATCGCCCGACAGCGCCGCCCAGCGAAACGGGCCAATACCGCGGCAGAACAGGGGTCGCACGTAGGCAGGCACGAAGCCGGGAAAGTCGAAGGCATCGAGAACCCCTTCGTCGAACGCTACCTGGCGAATGTTGTTGCCGTAGTCGAAGGTTGGGACACCCATGCGCTGGTAATCGAGCATCGCCCTGACATGCTGCGCCATCGACTTTGCAGCTTCCGCAGCAACGAGATCCGGATCCGAAATGCGTTTATCGAGCCAGTCGGCAACGCTCCAGCCAAGCGGCAGATAGCCGTTGGCAGGATCGTGTGCCGAGGTCTGATCGGTAACCGCGTCCGGTCGAATGCGGCGTTCCAGCATTTGCGGCAGGATTTCCGCGGCATTGCCCAGCAAACCCACCGACACGGCCTGCTTGCTCGCCACGGCTTTCCTGATGATGTCCATTGCCTCGTCAAGCGTTTCCGCGCGCCGGTCGAGGTAGCCGGTTTGCAGACGCATGTCGATGCGGTCCGACTGGCATTCGATCGCCAGCATCGATGCGCCGGCCATCGTCGCGGCGAGCGGCTGTGCGCCACCCATGCCGCCGAGGCCGGCAGTCAGTATCCATTTGCCGGCAAGATTACCGTCGTAGTGCTGGCGACCCATTTCGACAAAGGTCTCGTAGGTGCCCTGCACGATTCCCTGGCTGCCGATATATATCCAGGACCCGGCCGTCATTTGCCCGTACATCATCAGGCCCTTGCGATCGAGCTCGCGAAAATGCTCCCAGTTAGCCCACGCCGGCACCAGGTTGGAGTTCGCAATTAACACGCGCGGCGCATCTTCGTGCGTGCGGAACACGCCGACCGGCTTGC
The DNA here is from genome assembly GCA_049665065.1 of Woeseia sp. Taxonomy (GTDB): domain Bacteria; phylum Pseudomonadota; class Gammaproteobacteria; order Steroidobacterales; family Woeseiaceae; genus Woeseia. The sequence continues at coordinate 18,720 of JBATFU010000154.1, forward strand.
CGGATTGTACGAGCAGCGTTTCGTCGTGCTCGAGCTCGCGCAGCGCCTTGACGATGGCTTCATAGCATTCCCAGTTACGTGCCGCGCGGCCGATGCCGCCGTAAACAACGAGGTCGGACGGTCGCTCGGCAACCATCGGGTCAAGGTTGTTCATCAGCATGCGCAGCGGCGCTTCAGTCAGCCAGCTTTTCGCCTGCAAGGCAGTACCGGTGGGTGCTTTGATAATGCGTGGATCAGTCATGATGCTTTCTCGTGGTTAATGCGGATTGGCCGGACATGCGCGTCTCTGCTGCTGCAGGTCTGCACGGCACGATTGAGTTGGGGCTTGAGTCTTGCGACGAAGAGCGCGGTCATAGTCCGATGCCTCTGCTGGAATCTTCGGCACGTGCGCACGGCGTGCCGGGCGGCGTGTAGTGACCCGCCAGTTCAAAACGACTGCCCGGGTGATGCAGCCGACCAAAACTGACCGGCCGACCGTGTGCCCAGGTGCGGCGCACGACAACGAGGCAAGGCTCGCCGGCGGGCATCGCGAGATGCTCACGCACTGCCTCGTTGGGCATGGCCGCGCGCACGACCTGTTCTGCCTCCTGCAACGGCGCAATGGCGCTGAGATAGGCGCTTGGTGTCGTGGCACTGAAATCCTGATCGAGAAAACCCGGCGCAAAATCGGCCACCACGTGACGATCCTCGAGCTGCACCGCATGTTCATTTTCGCAGTGCACGACGAGCACGTGAAACACATCGCTGCCAGGCGCTATTTGCAGCGACCGGGCGACGGCGCCGCGCGCATGCTGGCGTGACAGGCGCAGCACTTCGGCAGAATGCCGGTGTCCACGGTGCGCAATCTCGTCAGCAATGTTGCGCACTTCGAGCACGTGCGAGGCGGAACGCAGGTCCGCAACGAACGTGCCGACGCCGGCGACGCGTTCGACGTAGCCCTCGTCATTCAATTCGCGCAATGCGCGATTAGCCGTCATGCGTGAGACGCCAAAAGATTCGACGAGGTCGTTCTCACTCGGGACGCGATCGCGCGGCTTCAGCTCGCCGTCCGAAATGCGCGTGATGATCTGTTGCTTGAGCTGCCGATAGCGCGGCATGCGTGGCGCAGCCATCGCTAGCGCAGACCCTGGAACGAGCGGGTGATCTCCGACACCACGCGCTTGTAGTCGGCGCGAGTAGCATCGCGATTGCGATGCCGGCCGTCGACAACCTGCCATTCACCATTGACCATGACGCGTTCAAGCGGCAAAGAGAATCCGGAAAAGACAAGGGCATCAAGCATCGTTTGCGAATCGTGCCCGGCAAGCATCGGGTCGTCATCGTCGAGCAGCAGCAAGTCCGCGACGCTGCCTGTCTTTATTTTCCCGGAAGCGACGCCGCTCGCCGCTGCGCCTCCCGAGGCGACGCGTTCGAACAGACTGCGGCCCGTGTTACGCATGCCGATCGCCGCGATGTTGCGTTGTTCCGCAACGAGTCGCTGCCCGTATTCGAGCCAGCGCAGTTCCTCGAACGGATTGATGGAGATGTGGCTGTCGGAACCGATCGCGATGCGACCACCCTGCTCGAGAAACGGCGCGAGCGGAAACAGGCCATCGCCAAGGTTGGCTTCGGTACTGGGGCACAGACACACAACCGCACCGCTGCCTGCCATCTCGCCAACTTCTTCTGCATCGACGTGGGTTGCATGCACCAGGCACCAGCGTTCCGTGACGTTGAAGTTTTCGAGCAGCCAGCGCACCGGGCGCCGCTCGTTTACCGCGAGACACTGATCGACTTCACGCTGCTGCTCGGCGATGTGAATGTGCAACGGCGCCTTGTCGCGCGCCGAGATCCTGGCGATCTCCGTCAGCGATTCCTGGCTGACGGCGCGCAGGCTGTGCGCACCAATGCCGACCGTTGCAGCAGTGCCCGCCAGTGCGCTGCAACGTTCATAGTGCGCAATGAATTGCGCGAGGTCGTGACGGAAGCGTTGCTGCTCGGGGGACAGGACTTCGTTTTCGAAGCCACCGCGCTCGTACAGGACCGGCACGTAGCTGAGCCGGATGCCGCTGTCACGCGCCGCCTGCAGCAGGGCCTCGAACATCGTCTCGGCTGCCTCTTTACCGGGCTCGGAATGCAGGTAGTGAAACTCGGCGACGGAGGTAAATCCGCTCTGCACCATTTCGCTGTAGGCCTGCCGTGCAATCGCCGTGAGCCGGGCGGCGTCGATGAGGCCTGCCAGGCGGTACATGCGCTCGCGCCAGCTCCAGAAATTGTCGCGATGCGCGTCACCGCGCTGCTCGGTGTGACCGGCAAGCGCGCGCTGGAACGCATGACTGTGCGCGTTGCACAAACCGGGAATGACAACGCCGGCCTCCGTGTCGCCCTCGCGGCGAACGCTGTTGGGTATCGCCGCCGTGATGCGACCGCTCGCAGTCTCGATACGCACGTCGCTGTGCCAGCCGCCTGGCAGCAAAGCTTTGTGTGCAAAGATCGACGTCACTGGCAAGCGCCTCCAGGTTGTATATACAAGTTGCGTCATGCTACCGTTTGGGCCCTTCGAAAAGCAACCGGAACAGGACCGTCCATGCCCTCATGGGACCTGCTGATCACCGACGCGAGGCTCGCCACGATGCGGGCGGGCGACAAGCCGTATGGCATCCTCGAGGACGCAGCGCTTGCCGTTTCCGGCGGCCGCATCGCGTGGCTCGGCGCTGCCCGTGACCTGCCGAAAACAGCCGCGGCCGACACCCATTCGGCCGGTGGCCAGTGGCTGACACCGGGGCTGATCGACTGCCATACGCACCTCGTGTTCGGCGGCAATCGCGCTGCGGAATTCGAGCAACGGCTGGCCGGCGCGAGTTACGAAGAGATTGCGCGCGCAGGCGGCGGCATCATGTCCACGGTGCGTGCTACGCGGGCTGCCAGCGATGAGGAGCTGCTCGACTCTGCGAGTCAGCGCATCCGCGCCCTGCAACGCGACGGCGTGACCACGGTAGAGATCAAATCCGGCTACGGTCTTGATCTCGAGACCGAGCTGCGGCTGCTGCGCATTGCGCGCCAGCTCGGTGAGCTGCATGACATTACAGTACGTACGACGTTTCTTGGCGCCCACACGGTGCCAAAAGATTTCGAGGGCGATGCAGATGCCTATGTCGATTTCGTTTGCGACGTCGTGATGCCGGCGGTGCAGGCAGAAAACCTGGCGGATGCGGTTGATGCGTATTGCGAGTCGATAGCATTCTCGACGACGCAGGTAGCAAAAGTTTTTGCAAAAGCGAAGTCACTCGGACTCGCCGTGAAGCTCCACGCCGATCAGCTCAGCGCCTGCGGTGGCGCTGAGCTCGCTGCAGAGTGTGGCGCGCTGTCGGCCGACCATCTCGAATACACGCAGGAGGGCGGCATTGCCGCGCTCGCAGAAGCAGGCAGCGTCGCGGTGCTTTTGCCAGGCGCTTTCGTGACGTTGCGTGAAACGCAGGCGCCGCCCGTTGCGGCGTTGCGCGAACACGGCGTGCCGATTGCGCTGGCAACGGACTGCAACCCGGGCACCTCGCCGATTGCTTCGTTGCGCGCGATCATGGCACTGGCCACCAGCCAGTTTCATCTGACACCCGAGGAATGCCTCGCCGGGGTTACGCGCAACGCGGCGATGGCGCTTGGCCTCGGGGATGTTGGCACTCTCGAGGTCGGCAAGCGCGCTGATCTCGCGCAATGGAATATCGGCCATCCGCGCGAGCTGAGTTACTGGCTGGGCCTCGATGAACTAAGCTGCCTGTTCCGCGCCGGTCGGCGACTTCAGCACTAAGCAACAGCGAACCACCAATCATGCACAGCCATCTCGCGGGCAAGCGCCGCTTCGTACTGGCGCTCGGACTCCTGACCGGGCTTGCCGCCGTCACCATCGACATGAGCCTGCCGGCGATCCCGGCCATGGTGGCCGATCTCGGCACGACGATGTCACTCGGCCAGCAGATCGTTGGCTGGTTCATGGCGGGTATCGCGCTTGGGCAACTCCCGGCCGGACTTGTTTCCGATCGGATTGGCCGCCTGCCGGTGCTGTATGCCGGCATCGGCCTGTTTACGCTCGCCGGTGCCGTCTGTGCCGCGAGTCAATCCATCGAAGTGATGCTGGCCGCGCGTCTTCTGCAGGGCTTCGGCGCATCCGTGGGTATCGTCGTGACGCGCGCGATCGTGCGTGATATCTCAAGCGGCAAGGATGCCGCGCGTTTGCTGACCATCATGGTGATGGTGTTCACCGCAGCGCCGATGCTGGCGCCCATCGTCGGTTCTTTCCTGATGACGGTATCCGGCTGGCGCATGCCGTTTATCGCCATTGCGGTGTTCGGCGCATTGATGATGTACAGCGTCAATCTGGGCCTGCAGGAAACACGAGCTCCCGTGCGTGATCATCACATCCTGCGCCAGCTCGTCATGAGTTTTAAGGAATTCTTTAGGCATCGCCGCAGCATCCTCGGCATGCAGCTTGTCATGCTGACAGCGGCAGGATTCATGGCAATGATCACCGGCTCGTCAGCTTTGATCATCGACATTTACGGCTACCCGGTTGCGTACTTCGGATTTATTTTTGCGGTGGCCGCCATCGGCCTGCTGATTGGGTCGACGATCAACCGGCGCCTGCTGCAACGCTACAGCTCGCAACAGGTCATGGCGGTGGGTGGCGCGCTGATTGGCGTCGCTGCGCTGCAAATGCTGTACGTTGCGTGGCTTGGCGCTGCGCCGTTCTGGTGGCTATGGGGAAATGTTGCGCTGTATCTCGCGGGCACCGGCATGGTGCTGCCGAACGCAACGGCACTGGTGCTCGATCCGGTACCGTCGATTTCCGGCGTTGCCGCGTCCATCATCGGCACCGCGCAAAATGCTGCTGCCGCATTGAGCTCCATCATCAGCAGCCTGCTGTACGACGGCACGATCCGCAACGTAGTGCTGACGATGGGCGTCTGCGGCATCGGCGTCGTTGTGACGCTTATTGCAGGCAACCGCATTCTCGCGACACCCGGTGCAGCGCAGGAATCCCCTTAGACATCAGCACCTGAATTGCCGCCCGCTACTCTCAAGGTCGACGTCGGGCGTCAAACGAGATGCGGCAAAGACTTAAGGCAGCTCCGTCGTGATCGCCGCCACCTCGCGGCGTTTTTGTTGCGGCGTAATCTTGGGGTAGCCGTAGAAAATCAGGCCGACGATCATGACTTCATTTTCGTCGATACCGAGCAATTTGTAGAAGCGCGCATCGCGGGTAATCGCGCCGGTCGACCACTTCGAGGCAACGCGGGCTTCCGACAGGTACAGCGTCAGGTTCTGGATGGCACAGCAGCAGCTTGCGTAGTCTTCCTGCTGACGCAGCGCATCGGCGGATTTCCGGCAGGTCACCACCAGCCAGCCGGGACGCTCTGCCGCCGCCTCCGCTTTGAAAGCGCCGCGCTTCGCATCGCTGCGTTCGGTCACGATCTCTCGCGTCAGTTCTACGGCCGCAGCGATCGACTCTTTGCCAAGCAGGTAAAAATGCCAGGGCTCCGTCACATGGTGATTCGGCGCCCAGCGCGCCACCTCGATCGCCTCAAGAATAAGTTTGCGACTGACGGGCTGCTTCAGGAACAAATTTACAGTGCGTCGTGCGCGGATGCGCTCGCCAAGCAGGCGCAGCGACTTCCGCGTGTCGTCCGGCGCAACTTTCATCAGGCGCGCTCGATGATCAACGCGATGCCCTGCCCCACGCCGATGCACATCGTGCACAGCGCATAGCGGCCGCCGCTGCGACGCAACTCGTAAGCAGCCGTCGTCACGAGGCGTGCACCGGACATTCCGAGTGGATGCCCCAGCGCGATGGCACCGCCATTGGGATTGACGTGACGCGCGTCTTCGTCAACGCCAAGCTCGCGCAACACGGCAAGACCCTGTGCCGCGAACGCCTCGTTCAATTCGATGATGTCCATCTGCTCGATTGACAGCCCCGCCAGCGCGAGCACTTTCTGCGATGCCGGCACCGGCCCGATGCCCATGACGCGTGGTTCGACCCCGGCTGCCGCCCAGGCAACAACGCGGGCGAGTGGTGTCAGTCCGTGCTGTTTGGCGCCCGCCGACGAGGCGAGCAGCAGCGCGCAGGCGCCATCGTTGATTCCGGATGCGTTACCCGCAGTGACGGTTCCGTCAGCACGCACGATCGGTTTGAGTTTCTGCAGACCCTCGAGTGTCGAGTTGGCGCGCGGGTGTTCATCGCTGTCGACAATCAGCGCATCGCCACGACGCTGCGGAATGGATACCGGCACAATTTCTTCTGCCAGCCGCCCTGCTTCCATGGCGGCCTGCGCCTTTTGCTGACTCGCCAACGCGAAGCGGTCCTGGTCCGCACGCGTTACGCCAAAATCGGCGGCAACATTCTCCGCGGTTTCCGCCATTGAATCGATACCGTACTGCGCCTCCAATGCTTTGTTGACGAAGCGCCAGCCGAGCGTCGTGTCGTACATTTCGGCGTTGCGGCTGAATGCATCGGTGGCCTTGGCGATGACGAACGGCGCACGTGACATTGATTCAACACCACCGGCAATTGCCAGGTGAGCGGCGCCTGTGCGAATGCCATCCGCGACATTGCCGATCGCATTCATTCCCGAACCGCACAGACGATTCACGGTAGCGGCCGGCACAGCCGTGGGCAGGCCAGCCAGCAGCAGCGACATGCGCGCCACGTTGCGATTGTCTTCACCCGCCTGATTGGCGCAACCGTAAACAAGGTCGTCAACGGCAGTTGCATCCAGAGACGGGTTTCTTGCGAGCAAAGCCCTGAGCGGCAGCGCGCCAAGATCGTCCGTGCGAATTGACGACAGTGCGCCGCCGTAGCGGCCAATCGGCGTGCGCACGGCGTCGCAAATCCAGGCATCAGTCATGAAGTCTTCAGTCCTTTCGGTTAGCGGGTTCGGCGGCGGCGCGGTCGTAGGATCGGCCCAGGTAGAGCCCTACCAATGCCCAGATGCCGGCAAGCGCGGCGGCGATTATAGCAGCGCCTGTCAGGCCCAGACTGAGCGCCGCCGTCACGGCGGTAAAGGCCCAGGCGGTCAGCATGTCGCCACCGCGATACACGACAACGTCGATAACAGGCTTCGCCTTGTAACGCGTCTCCTGATCGACCAGCGTGAACAGCATTTCGCGACCCGGCCTGGTGATCGCGTAGTTGCCGGCACGGCGCGCAATCTGCAGACCCACCAGTACGGCCAGCATTGGTGACGCAGCAACGATCAGCCAGCCGAAAATCATCAATACCGGTACCAAGGCGAGCGTCGTGCCCATGCCGAAGCGCGTCGTCAGGCGGCTCGTGCCAAATATCGCGGTAAGAATCGACAGCGTGTTAATCACGAGATCGATGCCGCCCCAGATCTGCGCGCGCGTTGCCCGCTCGAATTCACGCAGCAGATCGCGCAGCTCGAAATAGAACACGGTATTCATCGCAACGTACAACAGAATAAAAAGTGCGATACCCAGCATGTAACGATCACGGAACAGCAGCATGAAGCCGGAGAACGGATTGCGGCCGAGACGTACCTGCTTGCTAAGGTCGGCTTCGAGATTTGCATTGCCGAGGTCCGAGACTTTGAGCTGTTGCAACTTGCCAATGATCGGAACCGGCAGCAGGAGCAGGAACGCGGCGATCAGCAGCAGGTTCATCGTGCCGATGTCGTCGGCAAAAAACGTCGGGATAAGCGGGCCCGCAACCGCTCCGGCACTGGCACCGGTCGCAATGAACGCAAACAGCCGCGGTGCCTGCTCCTTGTTAAAGAGGCCCGACATGAAGCTCCAGAACACCGACACGTGAAACAGGCTGAAGACGCTGAGCCAGACGTAAAAGGTCTTGTCGACCAGCACCGGATTCGTCAGCAGCGAGGAACCAAAGTAAAAGGCGATGAACGTTGCGGAGAAAAAGATGTAGACGCTGGGTACGAGCCGTTGAAAACGCACGTGCGGAATGATTGCGCCATACAGCGTGACGGCCACTGCGCTGAACGCAAAAGTCGACGTCCACAGCCAGCTAAGCTCGACATCGCTCCAGTCGCTTGACATCGCATCGCGCACCGGGCGCAGGATGAAATAGGCGGCCATCAATAAAAACACGAACAGAAACGACAACAGGGCCGCCTTGAGTTCACTCGGTTTTATTTTGGTCGCCGTCTGAATGAGTTCGGCTATTGAACTGCCCGACTTGCCAGTCACGTCTCTCCCCGCCATGCGCCCGAAGCGTGTTGCGCAGCTTGCCATATCCGCCGGACAACGATCATCAGAATATCCACCAACCCTTGTCCAGGTCGCCTTCGCAGCGTTTTAGCTGTGCGCCCCACTCCTTTGCCCGGTACTCGACCTTGCGCGCCGTTTGCATGAGCCAGCGCTTGCGCTTAAACGTGCGCCGTTGCCAGCCGGTTTGGCCCTCGTGATAAGCGAGGTACTGGTTGTAAGGATCCCATTTCGAGATACCGACAGTCTGCTGCGAGACGTGGGTGTACCAGCCCACGAAATCTATCGCATCGTCGAAGTCATCGCGCTGCGAAAACATCGAACCCGCTTCGTCCTTGTACCGCTTCCAGGTGCTGTCGAGCACCTGTGCGTAGCCATACGCATTCGAGGGTCGGGTCCAGGGAATAATGCCCAGCAGCTTGCGGCGCGGCGGGCGCGCATTGAACTTGAAAGACGATTCCTGGCGGATAATGGACATCTGCACGCTGATCGGCGTGCCCCATTTCTTTTCGGACTTGCGGGCGGCTTTGTACCAGCGGCCTTTTTCTTCGAATATCTCGCAGATGTTTTCGACATTGCTTGGCGGGGCGGTTGCGCAGGCGCCCAGTGTCGCCAGCGACAGGCAGAGCCAGAAAACGCTGCGCACCTTGCGACGCGATATTTTGTCAAATTGACGCATTGCCTTGCGCATCCCCCAAGGATCTCGCTCTATGACAGAAACTACAGCATAGCGTGCCGTTACTGGTCGAACATTCTCAAGAATCTCAGGAATCGGCATGGGCGGCAGGATTAGGTTCAAAAATTGTTTCAAGTGCGTGGCAAAGCCTGTAACTTTCAGTCGACCCGCTCAATTTTTATTCGCCGGCTCAAAAAAACAATAGCAACCGCCATTGGCCACGGGAACACACCTCGATGCGTCGTATTTCGAAAGGCTTCACGCTGATAGAGCTGATGATCGTTGTTGCGATAATCGGCGTTCTCGCGGCAATTGCGATCCCTGCGTACCAGAGCTACACCGTGCGCGCGCAGATTGCCGAAGGCCTGACCCTGCTGGGGCCGGCCAAGCGGGCACTCATCGAGTATTACACCGAAACCGGCGCCTGGCCGGCGGACAATACCTCGGCCCAATTGCCGGCGCCGGCGACAATCAGCGGAACCTATGTGCGATCAGTCGATGTGGCAGGCAATGTCATTGCCGTCACCTACGGCAATGATGCGCACAGCATTATTCAGAATGAAGTGCTGAATCTGACCGCTACAAATGTAAATGATATTGTGCACTGGCAATGCAGCAGCGCAACGATCGAGGCTCGCTACCTGCCCGCCGCCTGCCGCTAGCCAAT
>JBATFU010000155.1:0-2685 GCA_049665065.1 Woeseia sp.
TGGTGGCTTCGCATTACCGCTGTCCGAGATAGACGGCACCCTGCCTGAAGCAGATATCCTGATCAGCTCGACCGCCAGCCCTGACCCGATCCTGTCGCACGCACAGATGAAAAATGCCATCCGCGCGCGCAAACGCCGACCGATACTTGCCATCGACATCGCTGTGCCACGCGACCTCGATCCCGCCATCAGTACGCTGGACGACGTGTACCTGTACAGCATTGATGATCTCGACAAACTGATCGTGACCAATCGCGGCAGTCGCGAAGCGGCGGCGCGTGACGCGCATCGCCTGCTCGATGAGGAAACCCAGCGCTATCTTGAAATCGAACGCGGCAAACTGCTCGCGCCTGCCATCGCCAGCCTGCGTGACCAGGGTGAGGCGCTGCGGCGTGACGTTCTGGCGCAGGCACGGCGCAGGCTCGGACGCGGCGCGGACAGCATGGACGTGCTTGAATACGCAACGGCCGCGCTCATGAAGAAACTGTTGCACGGGCCCAGCGTCCAGCTCCGCAAGGCTGGCGAGAGCGGCGACCAGGCGTTGATCAACGCTGCTCGCCAGTTATTTGAACTTGATGACAAGGACGACACCTCAACGTGAAAGCATCGATTCGTACGAATCTCGAAAGTACGCGCGATCGTTTCGAGGAAGTTTCGCAGCTCTTGTCCGAGCCTGACATTATCGGCAACCAGAATCGCTTTCGCGATTTGTCGCGGGAGTATTCGCGACTGGAACCGGTAATCAAGCTGTTTCGCGAGTTCGAGAACCTGGAAAAAGACCTGGCAGCAGCGCGCGACATGAGCACGGACAGCGATCCCGAAATCCGCGCGATGGGCGAGGACGAAGTCGAGGAACTGGACGTCAGACGCGATGCGCTCATAGCGGAGCTGCAAAAATCGCTGATTCCGCCTGACCCGCACGATGACAGCAACGTGTTCCTGGAAATTCGTGCGGGTACCGGTGGTGATGAAGCCGCGATTTTTGCCGGCGACCTGTTTCGCATGTACTCGAAATACGCCGAGACACAGGGCTGGTCACAGGAAATAATCAGCGCGCGCGACGGCGAGCATGGCGGCTACAAGGAAGTGATTTGCCGCGTCAGCGGCAGTGGCATCTATGCACAACTGAAATTCGAATCGGGCGCACACCGCGTGCAGCGCGTGCCCGCGACCGAATCGCAGGGCCGCATCCACACTTCTGCATGCACCGTTGCCGTACTGCCGGAACCCGATGAGGTTGAAGAAATCGACCTGAACCCCGCGGACCTGCGCATCGACACCTACCGTGCCTCGGGTGCCGGCGGGCAGCACGTCAATAAAACCGATTCAGCCGTGCGCATCACGCACCTGCCGAGCGGCATCGTGGTCGAATGTCAGGATGAACGCTCGCAGCACAAGAACCGGGCGCGTGCTATGTCCTTGCTGCAGGCACGCCTGCTGGACGCGGAAATAAAGCAGCGGGATTCGGCGCAGGCGGAGCAGCGCAAGCTGCTGGTCGGCAGCGGCGATCGCTCCGAACGGATTCGCACCTACAACTTTCCGCAGGGCCGGGTCACCGATCACCGCATCAATCTGACACTGTACAAGCTGGATGAAGTCCTGGCCGGCGATCTCGACCAGGTTATCGGTCCGCTGATCAACGAGTACCAGGCCGAGCAGCTTGCTGCGCTCGGCGACTGAGCCGGATCAGGCCTGCAGTCGCAGGTAGTTCAGCACGTCGGAACGGGTAATCAGCCCGTAAAATTCGTCGTCATCGACAACCGCCGCGCAGGGCTGCACGTGCAGCATCGCCACAAGATTGTGCACGGTGGTGTCCTTTGTCACCTTGATGAACGTGGTTTGCATGGCATCGCGCACCGGCGCGTTCATCAATTCGGGTTTGCCAAACACGAAACGAATAATGTCATCCTCGGTCAGCACGCCAACGAGACGATCGCCGTCCATCACTGGCAGCTGCGAAAACCCGGCATTGCGCAAGCGATTGTGGGCAGTTACCAGCGAATCGCCGGCACCGACAGTAATGGTCGCGCGCTCGCCATGGGGACGACCCACGAGGTCGCGCAGGTCGCCGAACTGTTCGCGCTTGATGAAACCCTGGTCTTCCATCCAGAAGTCGTTGAACAGCTTCGACAGGTATTTGTTGCCGGTGTCGCAGGCGAAACTGACAACCCGCTTCGGCTCTGTTTGTTCACGGCAGTATTGCAATGCAGCCGCGAGCAAGGTGCCGGATGACGAACCTGCCAGCAGGCCTTCTTTTTGCAGCAACTCGCGCGCACAGCGAAACGATTCGGCGTCGCTGATGCTGTAGGCTTTTTTGACCTGGCTGAAATCCGCGATATCCGGGATAAAATCCTCGCCGATGCCCTCAACCAGCCAGCCCGCATTCTTTTCGTGCAGCTCGCCCTTGTTGATGTAGTCAGCGAGGATCGAGCCAACAGGGTCCGCCAGTACGATCTCCACCTGCGGCGCATGCGCAGCGAGATACTTGCTCAGGCCGCTGACCGTCCCGCTGGAGCCAACGCCAACGACAATTGCATCGACGTCGCCCTGCATCTGCTCCATGATTTCCGGCGCTGTTGTCATTTCATGCGCGAGCGGATTGTCCGGATTACCGAACTGGTTGATGAAATAAGCGCCCTGCTCGTCGGCGATGCGTCGCGCCAGATCCTGGTAGTACTCCGGGTG
>JBATFU010000156.1:0-5385 GCA_049665065.1 Woeseia sp.
GGTAATAACGCAGGCGTGTGCCGGACAGGCGGTCGTGCCAGGTGAGATTGTCCGCATCGAATAACTGCCAGATAAAGCCAAGACCAACGGGCAGCCAGGAGAGCATTGCCGCAACGAATCGAATGCTGGCCTGCCGCGCATCCGGTGGCTCGCCGCTCGCCGTTTCAATTCGCAGGCGCCACGACTGCATGCCCAGCGTGCGGCCATAGCGCGACCAGAAAATCACGAAGAACAGGTACACGACCATGATCAGCGTGAGTCGATAGACGGGATTGCCCGACTCCACGGGCTCGCCACCGCGCGCAGCAATGAACGGCAGCGTGGCAAGAAACAGCAGCGCTAGCAGTAGCAGGCCGTCGTAGAGCATTGCTGCAAGTCGGCGTATCAACGAAGTGTTTTCCATCGTCAGGGAGTCTCGGTTTGAGTTAATGCGCGGTCGCGGCGCAGGTAGCCACGGCCGATGCGGAATGACATATAGACCCAGAGCAAGGCCAGTGGCACGCACACGAGGGCAACGCCGGCGATGCCGATGCCGCTTATAAGGCGAATGGTCCAGGTCGCGATCAGATCGCCGCCACGATAAACGGCGGTTTCGACGAAATTCTTGGCCTTGTAACGTTCTTCCGGTGTAACCACCGAGTACAGCATGTCGGTCGTCGGTTTGGTCAGGCCGAAGGTAATCGAACGGCGCAACACCTGCAGCGTTGCAATAACAATGAACACCGGATGCAGCGCCAGCAGCGCAAAGCCAATCACGGATACGATGGGCAGGATGGCGAGCGTTGCGCCGACGCCGAGACTGCGCACCGAGTAACGCACGAGCAACAGCTGGCCGATGAATGAGAGCGCGTTGGTGATCGCATCTATTAGCGCGAAAACCTGCGTTTGTCGGTCGGTGCTGTCGAACGCTTCCGACACGAGCTCGGCCATGTACATGTACAGGGCGACGCCGAGGAAATTCGCAATCACGAGCGCGCCGGCAATGGCGCCAAGATAGCGCGACGTCATCACGAGCCTGATGCCGGCAAGTGCCTTGCCGCCGATCGGGATCGAACTGTCGATGCGCTGTTCCTTATCGACATCGCGCCGCTGCGTGGCACTGTGACGCAGGCGATACACACAGTAGACAGAAAACAGCAGCAGCAACGCCGACAGTGGCAGCAGGTTGCGAAAACCAATCGGGACTACGAGTGCACTTGTCACGAGCGGGCCGATCAACGCCCCGGTGCTGCCGCCAGCGGAGATCAAGCCGAACAGGCGACGACTCTGCTCTTTGGAATAGATGTCCGCCATGAAGCTCCAGAACACGGACACGACGAACAGGTTAAAAACGCTCAGCCAGACGAAGAACGCGCGACCGACCCAGACGGGCGACAAAGACAACGGTTCAGCAAACGTAAAGGCAAGATAGAAAGCCAAAACATTCGCAATAAAGAAGTAGTACACCCACGGCAGGAAGCGCTTGCGCGGATAGCGCGACGCAACCCAGCCGAAGATCGGTGTTGCCACCAGCATGGCGACAAACGTGCCGGTAAACAGCCAGGGGATGTTCTGCGTGCCGCCGACAATTGCCATCGCTTCGCGCACGGAGCGCAGCATGTAGTACGCGCTGAGCAGGCAGAAGAAGTATATGAATGACCAGGCGACGGCAACGACTTCTTCCGCCTTCACGCCGAACAGGCGTGACAGCAGCAGCGGCAGCGTGCGCGGAGATTGGGTGTCCATGGTTACGGAACTACCTGTCCAGTGAGGGTGTTCGGCACAGCAGGAACCGTCCGCCGCGTGGAAAGCGTGCATAATGGCCTAAATCCGCGGTCACGTGAACTGCGCGCCGGCAGGCAAAAAGGCACTACAACAGGAGCGACATCATGGAACTACTCGCCATTGCGACCGTACTGGCACTTTTGCAGGTCTTCTGGTTTTCGTTCCAGGTCGGCAAGCAGAGGCAGAAGCACAATGTGCCGGCGCCACTGATGTCCGGCCACGACGATTTCATGCGCGCGTATCGCGTGCACATGAACACCGTCGAGCAGCTGGTCATTTTTCTGCCGAGTCTCTGGCTGTTCGGCTACTACATCGATGCGCGCATCGGCGCGGCACTCGGGCTGCTCTTTATCATTGGCCGCTTCGTCTACCAGCACGGCTACATGAAAGACCCGAAAAGCCGCGGCACCGGTTTCGGAATCAGTGCGTTCGCGACGATCGCACTCGCGCTCGGCGGTCTTGTCGGCGCAGTGCTGCGGCTGTTTGCAAACGGGATCAGTTGACCGGCACTTGCCATCGGCAAGCGTTTCTCCAGGTTTTGAAGAGTTTCCGGGCTGGCAGGGAGGCTGCCCGCAGGCGAGGCTAGTCCTGCGCCTCACGAGAGGCGCGCAAACTTTCGTCACTGCTGGCAAGGAGAGCCACCATGAAGCCTCAAGAGATTCCCGGCGCGCCCGTTGCCCTCGTTTTCGTTGTTCTATTGTCGTCGCTCTTAAGCCATAGCGTTTTCGCGGCCACACAGTCATCCGGCGCCTGCCAGCAACTGGCAAGTGTTATCGAACAAAGCGTCTCCCGTACGCTGCAGGTGGGGCGCGGTACTCACGACTTTCACGACGTGTATGCAGGCGCTTCCGCAGGTGATCTGCAGGGCTGCGCGACAGCAACGGCGACAGTGAGTCGGGCATTTGCGAACGCGATGCGTGGCATGGGTGTTGAGCTGCTCTGGGGTAACGGGCGCACCCTTGACCCGGGTGACTATTGCCTCAGCCACTATCTCGATCAGTGCTACCCGCGACGCAGCGGCCTGGATCTTGGGTACGCACTGTCAAACGACACAGTGATTGCCGCAGCCTGGGCGACCGTAACCGCGAACCTGCGGCAGGCAATGCCGTTTGGCGTGCAGAGTGACATTGTCTATTTCGATTCAACACAGCTTGCGACTACGTTGACGTCGAGCCTCGACGTAACTCTGCGTACGCCGGGTTGGGGCGTGCAGCTTCACCAAGGGCCGGCGCGAGCGCGCCGTTTGATCGACTAGCGGAAGCGCACGCGCAGGTGCAGCATCAACGTGTGGTTCACGGCGTCAACACCTGTCGCGCGGTTGATGAACTGGTGCATATAGCCGCCTTCCAGTGAAGCCTTCTTGTTCAGCGGCAGCCGCAGTCCGGCGTAGCTGCGCAACTGGTCGAAGCCCGAACGAGCCCCGGCATCTGTGTCATTGAGGTTGGCGAAATGCTCCATGGAGACAATCGCGGTCATGTCGCTTTTCTCCAGCGGGAACGCGAGTTGGGCCTGCTGGCGAAAGCGCAGACCGGTATCACGGCTGTTCTCAAGATCGCGCTGTTCGAAGCGCCAGCGAAAGGCCAGCGAGCCCCAGTCAAAGCGCCGTGCTGCCCAGGAAAACTGCTGCCAGTAGCGCCGCTCGAAACGTTTGCTGCCGCCGTCAGGGTCTGTCTGGAAGTAGTCGAAGCCGGCCCACAGCGTCATGCCGGGCTTTACGTCATAGCCCATTGACGAGCGCAACAGGTATTGATCCGCACCGTTGCCGCGATCGAAATTGCGCCACTGCGTGGCAATGCTGTAGCGCCAGCGCGTGTCTGTTCCAGCACGTCGAATCTTGTCGGATGTCGAAACGATGCCCCAGATGGCGTTGTCACTGTCGGCCGCCGTGACTGTCTGCAGTGGCGTGATGCAGGCGGCGAGAAAAACGGCAGCGAGATTAAGGTGTTTCATTAATGGTCCTGAGAGTGTGATGTGCGGCATGTGCGAGCGGCCGTGAGGCCGTGATTAATAAACGTAATCGAAACGCAGTCCGGCAACGAGCGCGTTGGCTTCGGCGGGCGACGGAGATACGTAAAAGCCGGGATTGCTGACAAACTGCAGGTCCGCCGTGACGTGCAGGTGATCGGCGATAAGTGGCAGTCTGTACCACGCCTCAATGTGATCGGTATCGCCCGACGATGCTGTGCGCGCGCGATTCGATTCAAAAATGCGCGCGGCGCCAAACCCGAAGGTGCCCTGTGGCTGCCTGAGTTCGTAGGATACGCCTGCAAAGCGCGCCGCCTGGGTGACTTTGTCGTTGGCAAAGCCGCCGCGAAAATTCAGCGTGTGTTCGCCGAAGGTAATGCCGTACACGCCATAGGCGCCGTGGTTTCGGCCAGTCCGTGACATGTCGTCGAACCGTGGGTGCTTATCGCTACGCATCCAGACGCCGCCGCCATACTCAACCGGCCCGCGAAACCAGCGTGCGCTGGCCGAGGCAAAAACGCCTTTGCCGGCGCCGGTGATATCGATGAGTTCGCTGTAGGAGCGGCCGGGGTTGTCAGCAATGCCGTCTGACGACGAGAGGATAAGCGTGACCTCGGGTTTCCGCTCGTACGCGAGCTGCCGGTAAAGAATGCCGAGCGCGTAATCCGGAAATCCGATTGTCGGGTTGTTAACGAAACTGACGCCAAGAAACTGGGTATTTTCATCGTTCGATATGCGGCTGCGGTCAATCTGCGCCGAGGTATCAATCTGGCCAAGCAGCAGGCGCGAGCGTTCACCGAGCTTGAACTGGTAGTAGAGTTCCGATACCTGCAGATGGCTGCCGCCGTTACGATCCAGCACCGAGTTCGCGTCACCGTTCACTTCCGGATACAGGTTGAAGACGCTGTCCGCATCGGTGCCGGTCGCGCCTTCGATGTACAGAAACCAGTTGCCATCGTTGGTCGGGTAGGTGAGGAACAGGTCGCCCGACAGGCTGGCATCGTCGTCGTTCGAGCGCAGTTCCTGCTGGTAGACCGCGGTGAGGCCGCCTTTGATTGTCAGATCACCCGCCTGCGCCATTTGCGGCGCGCAGAGCACTACGCCAGTGAAGGCGAGCGGCAGAAGGCGAAGCTTTTTCTTGGTCATCAATCAATCTCGGTGCATCCGGCGGCATGCGCTGGCCGCAGGCTGGCTGCAAATACTTTCAACAACTACAGTCGGTTCGTCTGGCAGGCGTTCATATGATCCCGGCGAGAAACAGGGCGTGTCCTACCGATCGTTCCTGCGCCTCAGTTCCGGGCAGGCTCGGCACAATCGACGCGTGTTAAACTGCCCGTCCGCATAAAACCGGGGGGAGAATACCAATGAAAAAAATAGTTTCCACTATTTTGGCCATATCGCTGCTCGCTGCCGCGCCACTCTGCGCATTTGCTGATAACCATGAAAAGCCTGCGCTGGACGATGTCTGGCTGGTGATGCCGAAGAAGGGCATGGAAGCGAAATTCGACGCCGCCGTTATGGCGCACATGAAATGGCGTGAGAAGCAGGGAGAGTCGCGCGATTGGCAGGCCTACAACGTAGTCCTCGGCGACAACCCAGGCATGTACATGTTCCGTGCCGGCTCTTTTGACTGGCCACAAATGGACGGCTATCTGA
>JBATFU010000157.1:0-6905 GCA_049665065.1 Woeseia sp.
CCGCCGGAGGCAGTACCGGCCAGCCCACGACGGACTGCCTGACTGCGACCGACCGGGATCACAGCCCGGGGCATCCCCATGCCGCTACGCCCACCTCATACAACTCAATTCTAAATGGGGTGGACGATGGGACTCGAACCCTGGTCCGTCGGAGGCAGTACCGGCCAGCCCACGACGGACTGCCTGACTGCGACCGACCGGGATCACAACCCGGGGCACTCCCCTGCCGCTACGCCCACCTCATACAACTCAATTCTAAATGGGGTGGACGATGGGACTCGAACCCACGACGACCGGGATCACAACCCGGGGCTCTACCAACTGAGCTACGCCCACCACTACTGCATTCTTACGTTTTGTATCTTACTTCAAACTGCCGCCGGTACGCTCCAGCAAACTGGCGCGCCCGGCAGGACTCGAACCTGCAACCCCCGGCTTAGAAGGCCGGTGCTCTATCCGGTTGAGCTACGGGCGCGGTACGTCCTGTACGGAGGAATGGTCGGGGCAGAGAGATTCGAACTCCCGACCCTCTGCTCCCAAAGCAGATGCGCTACCAGGCTGCGCTATGCCCCGCCTTCTTCCGCTCCGCTTGGGCGACTCAAGAATGGCCTGCCCCGGCGGGGGGCCGATGATACGGCCGGCTCCTGAGGCAGTCAACGCGACCGGGCGGATTGCGGCAAGAGCGGATCGTGCTTCTTGGCTCAGGCTCGCTTTGGTATCGTGCAACGGTGATTAATGCTGACGGATAAATGCATGAAGACAATCCTTGCTGCCCTGCTAATAGCCACTGGCCTCCCCGCATTCGCGGATGAGGCGGTGCCGGCACATCCGCAGGTCGTGCTCGAGACCACACTGGGCAAGTTGGTTCTGGAGCTCGACGGCCGGCGCGCGCCGCTTACCGTTCGCAACTTTTTGCGCCTGGTTGATGCGGGATTCTATGACGGCACGATTTTTCACCGGGTTATTCCGGGCTTCATGATTCAGGGTGGCGGCTACAATCGCGACCTGAAACTCCTCGAGGAAAAAGGCGGCATACCGAACGAATCCGGCAACGGCCTGCCAAACCTGCGCGGCACCATCGCGATGGCTCGCCAGGATGAGCCGCATACCGCAATGTCGCAGTTCTACATCAATGTCGCCGACAACAAGAGCCTGAACCCGAGTTCCACGCGCTGGGGCTACGCGGTATTCGGGTACGTGATCGAAGGCATGGAGATCGCCGACGAAATCGCAGAGGTACCGACCGCCGCAGCCGGGCCTTTGCCGCGCGATGTGCCGATCGCGCCGATCGTGGTCGTCAAAGCTTATCGCCAGTGATACCGGGACGAACGATATGACCACACTGTTCGTCTCCGACCTGCACATTGATCAGGCACAGCCTGAAATTGCCGCGCAGTTTGCAGCGTTTCTCGCGAGTGAGGCGCGCGCCGCGGAGGCGCTTTACATACTTGGCGATCTGTTCGAATCCTGGGTCGGCGACGATGATCCCAATCCGCACTATGCAGAAACGAAGCAGCAGATACGCGCAGTTGTCGATAGCGGCGTCCCGGTCTACTTCATGCACGGCAATCGCGATTTCATGATCGGCGAACGCTTCGCCAGGGACACTGGCGTAGAGATCCTGCAAGACCCGGTCGTTCACCGGATCCATGGCGAAAGAGTGCTGCTAAGCCATGGTGACGCCTACTGCACCGACGACCACGAGTACCAGGCCGTCCGGCGCATGACGAGAGATCCGCAATGGCAGGCCATGATGTTGTCTCGCTCACTGGAGGAGCGCCTGGCTTTCGCCGCCAAGGCGCGCGCCGACAGCATGGCGAAAGGTGGCATGCTTGATGAAACCATCAGCGACGTGAACGCGGACGCCATTAAGGACGTCATGCGCGAACACGACGTAACGCTCATGCTGCACGGACATACTCATCGCCCTGCGGTGCATCGCATTACTGACGGGGAGCCAGTGCGTACCCGCATCGTGCTCGGTGACTGGTATGACCAGGGCAGCGTGGTGCGCTGGGATGATACCGGCTATTCACTTGAGCAGCTGGCCCGTTCGTAACGCGCCCACACGAATTACGCGGCCGTCGGCTGCCCACTGTGAAAACGAAACTGCGTATCGGGCGCGGTGATCACCGCGTTTTCTATCTCGCGCAGAGCCTCTGTCCTTTGCAGCAGTTCCGCATTCGCAACGTCGCATTCCGATCGCGCAAATTGCAGGTACTGTTCAAAGTGGCGCGCCTCGGACGCCAGTAAACTGCGGTAGAACTCCGCAAGATCAGGCGGCAACAGCGGCACCAATGCGGCGAAGCGTTCACAGGAACGGGCTTCTATCAGTGCACCGACTATCAGGGTATCGAGCAGGCGATGCGGCTCGTCGCGGCGCACGGCATCGTGCATTGCGCTGGCGTAGCGCGATGCCGTCAAGCGGGCAAACGGGATTTTGCGGTCACGCAGAATTTTCCTGACCTGCTCGAAATGGCGCAACTCCTCGCGCGCCAGGCGCGACATGCGCCACACTAGCTCGTCACGTTCGGCGTAGCGATAAATAATTGCCAGGGCACTGGAGGCCGCCTTTAATTCGCAGTTGGCATGATCCAGCAGTAGCAGAGGTGTGCGCTGCACCGCCTCTTCCAGCCAGCTCGGCGGCGTTGGCGTTGCCAGAAACTCAAGAAGCTCGCGCGGTACCGTCCTCGTCAGAGCCATTCTTCAACCTCGGCCGCTGTTTGCATGCGCTCGCTGGGTTTTTTGGCCAGCATTTTGTCGAGGGCCGGCTGGAACCTGGCGAGTGGTCCGGGCAGCTCGGGAATCGGTGCCTCTGCGTGCTTGAAGATGATGCCCATCGCATTGTCAGCTTGATACGGTTTTTCGCCCGTAAGCATTTCGTAAAAAATAATGCCAAGACTATAGATATCACTTCGTGAATCGACGTCGTGACCGCGACCTTGCTCCGGACTCATGTAGTACGGGGTACCGAAAATTTCGCCGCTGTCGGTAAGTGTCTGCGTCAGGCGCATTTGCTTGGCCAGGCCGAAATCGATCAGCGCGATGCTGCCATCCGAACGCAGCATGATGTTGCCGGGCTTCAGGTCCCGATGCAGGATGCCGACTTTATGGATCTCTGCCAGGGCCCTGCCAATCTGACGCGCGTACTGCGCGGCGCGGTCCGGCTCAATCCCCTCGGCGATGCGCGCCTTCAGGTCGCCGCCTGAAAGGAACTCCATCGCTATATGGGCATGGTCGTCGCTTACGCCCAGATCATAGATTCGTACGATGTTGGGATGATCGATGTCCGCGATCAACTCGTATTCCTGGAGAAAGCGGTCGAACGCGCCGAGCCCGTCGTCATTGTCGGGGTCATGCCTTAACACTTTCAGCACGACGTTCTGCCCGGTACTTTCATTACGCGCCAGGTAGACGCCGGAGTGCGATCCGGATGAAATCCGCCGCCTGAGCTCGTATCCCTTGATAAGCGGATGGATGCCGGTGCGCAAATCCCCGACGAACAAGGCCGCAGTTGACGAGGCTTTGCGCTGTGCATGCCAAAGATCGCTGAGCATAACGGCCAGACTGCTGTGCCGAATCTCATTGCGCGGCATGACGCCGCTTGCGCCCGCGCTCAGCGCTGAGTTGCGAACTGCGGTGCCGGGCTTGCCAAAATAAATAATCGGTGGAAAGTTATCTTGCGACGCAAACTGCTTCAGGACGTCGATCGAATCCCGCTCGCCCTGCTGATCGCCCAGCAAAACCAGATCGTTGCCGGCGCCCTTGAAGGTGTAGGACAGATGGCCATTCTCGACCGGGTCATAGTCGCTCACGACAGCGTCTGGCCAGTGCGCGCCGACATGATGCGTAAGCAGCCGCCGAAACTCCGACTGTCCGTCGATGATTAATACCTTGATCTGCATAGATCGCGATTATCCACGAAAAAATGTCGCGACCGCGCAAATTCCTGGATCGTGCAGCGACGCAAGAGCTTTGTTATTGCTGGTGGCGTGACCGCCCGGGCGCTACATGCCGACAGCGGTACTGGTGCCGGCCGCGCCGCGCGCGAGCTCATCTTCGCTGGCCAGGTCGCCGTCGTCGTCAACGAATAAGGCCGCCGCACGCCGGGACTTGGCCTTGTCGCTGCGGCGCGTTTCCAGCGCCTTGAGATACTCGGGCGTTACATCGCCTGTCACGTATTCTCCCGAGAAACAGGAGGTATCGAATTCCTTAATCTGCGAATTGTCGTGGCGCACCGAACGGATGAGACCGTGCAGGTCGAGGTATAACAGTCGGTCCGCACCAATAAGCTGGCAAATTTCGTCCGTATCTCGACCGTTCGCGATCAACTCACTGGCCGATGGCATGTCGATGCCATAAACATTCGGATAGCGAACCGGCGGTGCAGCAGAGGCAAAGTACACGGACTTGGCGCCTGCCTCGCGGGCCATGCGAATAATTTGCCGCGACGTCGTGCCACGGACGATGGAATCATCAACGAGCAGGACATTCTTGTTGCGGAACTCGAGATCGATCGCATTCAACTTGCGGCGCACGGACTTCGCTCGCTCCGCCTGCCCGGGCATGATGAACGTACGGCCGACATAGCGGTTCTTGATAAAACCTTCGCGGTATTTGACGCCGAGATGGTGCGCGACCTGCACGGCTGCCGTGCGGCTCGTGTCCGGGATAGGAATCACAACATCGATATTGTGATCCGGCCATTCCCGCACAATCTGCCCGGCGAGTTGCTCGCCCATGCGCAGACGGGTCTTGTAGACCGACAAATTGTCGATAATCGAATCAGGGCGCGCAAAATAAACAAACTCGAAAATGCACGGGGTGTGTTTCGCATCGCCTGAGAAGTCGCGGCAATGCAGAATTCCGTCTTCTTCAATATAGATCGCCTCGCCCGGTCGCACATCGCGCAATCGAGTAAAGCCCAGAACATCCAGCGCGACGCTCTCGGATGCAACGATGTATTCATCGCCGTTGTCGCTGCTGCGTTTGCCAATCACCAGCGGCCGAATGCCGTTTGGATCGCGAAATGCCACGATGCCGTGTCCAATGACCATCGCGACAACCGCGTAACCGCCGGTGCAGCGTTTGTGCACCGCCTCAACGGCTGCGAAAACCTGCTGTGGTTCGGCGTGCCCCTTGGTGCGAGTCTGGAGCTCGTGCGCAAACACGTTCAGCAAAACTTCTGAGTCAGATGCGGTATTGAGGTGCCGCCGGTCCTCGCGTGTCAAAAGACCCGCAAGCTCGTCGTAGTTGGTCAGGTTGCCGTTGTGCGCGAGACAGATACCGTACGGCGAATTGACGTAGAAGGGTTGCGCCTCGGCGGATTGCGCACCACCCGCCGTCGGGTAGCGCACGTGACCCATGCCCATGTTGCCCGTCAGGCGCAGCATATGGCGCTGGTGGAACACATCGCGCACGAGCCCGTTACTTTTGCGAACCCGCAAGCCATCCTTGCCGCAGGTGGCAATGCCCGCGGCGTCCTGACCCCGATGCTGCAACACAGTCAAGGCATCGTAAATTGCCTGGTTCACCGGTCGCGTCGCGACCATGCCCACTATTCCGCACATATTCTGCTCAGGTCTCCCGATCCAGCGTTAGATTGATATCAACCGGCAGACCGGGCGTTCCATCCGGCGGCTGCAGCATTTCCATTCCTTTCGGCGCCATCACCCGCAGCCATTCGGCAACCTGCTCGAGGTGCGGTATCAATCGCGAACTGCGCCACCAGTCGTCCTGGTCAAAGCTCGCGTACTGGCCACCTATGACGAATACGCCGCCCAGCACGGCTGCACGGACCACGCCGAAGGCCATGCCGAGCAAGCGATCCATGCCACTTAACACGGACAACCGTATCAGCTTGCCAATGCCCCAGCCCAGCAGGCCGCCGATCGCCAGCACCACAATGAAGACGAGGATGCGGCCGAACCACAGTTGCACACCGGGCGAGCTGAACCAGTTTGCGCTGAGATTCCCGGCATCAGCACCAAGATTGAATGCTGCCCAGATGGCGACGAGCAGCGACGCAACGGATAAGGCTTCTTTGACGAGACCGCGGGCAAATCCCACGATGACCGACACAAGTACCGCAACGGCTATGACAATATCGACAACGGGCATCAGGTCAGAATGATTCGACGAATTCGGCGAGAACCGAAAGAGCGGACGATTCTAGCAGAACCTCAGGCGCCTGCGCCTGCCGATTCCGGGTGATCACGGATGCGGCACAACCTGGCCCTTAATGCCCTCTTTGGCGAGCCGTGCTGCGATGGTTTCTGCGCTATCGCGGTCTTTTTGCGGGCCAACGCGTACGCGGTGCAGCGCTTTGCCGCCGTCATTCGTTTGGCTGAGGAAGGCGGCATAGCCTTTGCCCCGCAGCTCTGCAGCGAGCCGGTCGGCGTTGGCCTTGTTTGAGAAACTGCCGAGCTGCACGGCCCACATACCGGTAGTCGACTTCGTTGCAGCAGCTGGCTTGACGGCAGGCTGCTCCACCGCTTTCGCCGGCGCACTGACGACTTTCGCAGGAGCTTCAGCAACTTGTTGTGGAAGGTCGGCGGCGGGTTGTGCTGCAGCGGGTTCAGGAGGTTTCGTTGCGGTCTGTACCTCGGCTTTTTCACTATCGGCCGGCTTCGGCGCAGCCTGGCGCACGGGCACCGGCTCATCGCGATCGCGCTCCAGCACGATCGTCTGGCGCGTGCGCTGCTGGCTATTTTGTCCCGGCAGAGTGACTGCTTCGGTCACGAACAGGGATTCCTCGGCCGGGCCGTCCAGAAACACCGGTACCACGAGAACGATGAAAACCATCAGCACCGCGGCGCCAACAACGCGTTCTTTAAGTGCGCGATCCATCGTTATCCTTTTTCCTGCTGATTGGCGGCGCCGCGAGTATAGCCCACCCCGTGGCC
>JBATFU010000158.1:0-4575 GCA_049665065.1 Woeseia sp.
GGAGTTTCCAGATGAGTCAGGATTTTGATCTGATCGCGGAATTTCGCCAGGACCAGGGCAAGGGTGCGAGCCGCCGCCTGCGTCTCCAGGGCAAAGTTCCCGCGATAATTTACGGCGGTGGCCGCGATCCGCGCGCGCTATCGTTCGATCACAACAAGCTGTTGCGCCAGATGGACAACGAGTCCTTCTATTCGAGCGTGCTGAACGTCAAAGTGGGCGATAACAGTCAGGCCGCGATCGTGAAAGACGTGCAAAGGCACCCGGCGAAACGCCAGGTCCTGCACATCGACCTGCAGCGCATTCTTGAAAACGAAGAAATCCGCATGAACGTGCCGCTGCATTTCCTTGGCGAAGATGTTGCGCCAGGCATCAAGGCCGGCGGTTCCGTCTCGAAGCTGATGACCGAAGTCGAAATAACCTGTCTGCCGCGTAACCTGCCAGAGTATATCGAGGTTGACATCAGTGGCCTCGAGATCGACGACATGTTGCACATCTCCGACATCAAGATACCGGAAGGTGTTGAGCTCGTAGAGCTGTCGCATGGCGAAGGCCACGACCAGCCGATCGTCGCTATTCACGTCATCAAGGTTGTCGAAGTCGAAGAACCCACCGACGAGGAAGAAACTCCTGCCGCAGTGCCGACCGTTGGCGAAGAAAAGGCCGGCAAAGAAGACGACAAGGACGACTAGGCTTTCGTTTGATGCTGTTCGAAAAAGGCCGCCTGAGCGCGGCCTTTTTCTTGTCTCTCCGGCTCGCGTAACATCGCAACAGACGAAGAACGAGTTGTAACCCGATTATGAGTAGCCACGTCACCCTCATCGCCGGTCTTGGCAATCCGGAAGAACGTTACGAACGCACGCTGCATAACGCCGGCTTCTGGTTCGTTGATGAACTGGCGCACCAGTGTGGCGAGTCGTTTCGGTTTGAAAAACGATTTGAAGCCGAGCTGTGTGGTGTGCGCCTGGCTGGCGAGGAAATCTGGTTGATCAAGCCGCAACGCTACATGAACCTGAGCGGCGGCCCGATTCGTGCGGCGCAGGAATACTATCGACTGGCGAATGAACAGATGCTGGTCGCGCACGATGAGATTGACCTGCCGCCCGGAACAGTCCGCCTGAAACAGGGCGGCGGCCACGGCGGACACAATGGCTTGCGCGACATCATCCGTCATTGCGGCGCCGAGTTCATGCGCCTGCGCCTGGGAATCGGTCATCCGGGTGACCGGAATCTCGTGACCAACTACGTGTTAAAGCGCGCTGACAGCGATGTCGAGCGCGCGATTAACGACAATATCAGCGATGCGCTGAAGGTTTTGCCGCTGCTGGTCGAATCCGGGCTGAATGCGGCAATGAAGAAACTGCACACACGCAAGAAAGACTGAGAACACTCCATGGCAATTAAATGTGGCATCGTCGGGTTACCGAACGTTGGCAAGTCAACGCTGTTCAACGCGTTGACTGCCGCCGAGATTGCGGCGGAAAATTACCCGTTCTGCACGATCGAGCCGAACGTCGGCATCGTCCCGGTACCGGATCCGCGCCTCAAGGTGCTGGCGGATATCGTGAAGCCCGAGAAAGTTGTGCCAACGACGATGGAATTCGTCGATATCGCCGGCCTCGTCGCAGGTGCTTCGAAAGGCGAGGGACTTGGCAACCAGTTCCTCGCCAATATCCGCGAGACCAACGCGATTGCCCATGTCGTCCGCTGTTTCGAGAATGACGACGTCACGCACGTCGCGGGCAGGATCGATCCGCTCGACGACATTGAAACGATCAACACGGAGCTCGCGCTTGCCGATCTGGAGTCGGTCGACAAGCAGCTGTACAAGGCTGAAAGAAACGCGAAGGCCAACGAGAAGTCAGCGATTGCCTACCGCGACCTGATGCGAAAGGTTAAGGCGCATCTTGACGAAGGCTCGCCTTTGCGCACTTTGGGACTCGATGCCAGTGAGAAGCTTGCCTTGCGCGAGCTGCACCTGATAACGGCCAAGCCCGTGATGTACATCGCCAACGTTGACGAGAGCGGCTTCGAAAACAATCCGCATCTCGATGCCGTGCGTGCTTTGGCAGAAAAAGACGGTGCGCAGGTTGTCGCAATCTGTGCGGCCATCGAGGCTGAGATAGCGCAGCTCGAGGAAGCTGACAAGGCCGATTTTCTGGCCGACCTCGGCCTCGAGGAGCCGGGGCTCGATCGCGTCATTCGCTGCGGCTATTCATTGCTGGGATTGCAAACTTATTTCACCGCGGGCAAAAAGGAAGTGCGCGCCTGGACGACGCCGGTTGGTGCGACGGCACCGCGTGCGGCCGCTGAAATTCATACTGACTTTGAAAAAGGCTTTATCCGCGCCGAAGTGATCGCGTACAAGGACTTCGTAGCGGGCAATGGCGAGCAGGGCGCGAAAGAGGCCGGCAAGCTGCGTCTCGAGGGCAAGGAATACATCGTGCAGGAAGGCGATGTCATGCACTTCCGCTTTAACGTCTGACGATCAGTTTTCCTTGCGATAGCCAACCCGCGGCAGCGACAGGTGAAACACGATGCCGGCACCGCGCACCGCGAAGCCGGCGATCACGCCGATGACAAGACACAAAGTGCTGTCCGCACCCAGTCTGACGGCAGCGATATACGCGAGTGATGCAACGAAGGCAGCCGTCGCATAAATTTCGCCCGTCAGCACCAATGGGATCTCATTACAGATGATGTCGCGAATCATGCCGCCCAGCACGGCGGTCATGACACCCATCATGACGGCAATCAAAGCGCTCGCACCTGCATCCAGTGCGATCTCCGTGCCGAGAACGGCAAACAGCGCGAGACCGAGTGCGTCCATCCACACGAGCAGCGTGCGACGGAATCCGGGCCTGTCGGCAAAAAAGTAAACGCCGAGTGCTGCGAGCAGGGCGACCGTTACGTAGCTCGTGTCTTCGATCCAGAACACGGGTGTACGCCCCAGCACGATGTCGCGCAGCGTGCCGCCGCCGATCGCCGGCATCAGGGCCAGCACGGAGAAGCCGAATATATCCATGCTGGCGCGCGACGCAGCCAGCGCACCGCTGATGGCAAATACGGCGGTGCCGATCATCTCGAGGACGAACAGGGGTTCGATGTTCATGAGGCTCTGCAAATACAGGGAGAAAGGCCGCGAACACGCGGATCGGCGCGCATTATACGTGCGCACATCGCCCCGGGGCAGCGCTTGACAGCGTCCGGAGCCCAGCGGACAATCTGCGACCCGCGCGGCCTGGCGCCCGCGAAAAACCTGAATATGGTGATGTAGCTCAGTTGGTTAGAGCGGTGGACTCATAACCCGCAGGTCGGTGGTTCAAATCCACCCATCACCACCACACACCAAAAAAGGCGGCCCCAATGGGTCGCCTTTTTTACTTGTCCAGCACATACATCTGCCACAAATCTTTGCGTGTCATGTGCAGGAACGGCCGCATCGCAAGAATACCGGTCGTCCCGATACTGCCTTCGAGGTACTCAAGTTCAGTAAACTTTTCCCTGGTGCGTTCCCCGATTTCAACATCAAGGCCGTTCTCACGCATCATCAGCACACCTTTCGCACGTAGCGCCAGCTCTGTGTAAATGCGCAAGTAGCACAGCATATCGACGACGACTGGTCCTTCGAATCGCGAGCGCAGGTCGTGCAGGAATCGACCGACCTTGGTTTCCGAAAATTCGCCCGAGGTTATCTGCTGCACGAGCAGGGCATCTTCGTCGAAGTCGAGCTCCAGCCACTCGTGCATGTGCTGGGCGCTCTTGCGGAACACGAAGTACAGCAGAGGCGGTAGCGAGACCAGGATGCTGAGTGTCATCAGAATGGGTGGCAGCACGAAGTGATTGAACAACGAATGCAAAGCGACGGCAGCTGCGAAACCCGGCAGAAGTTGCACAACGTTGATCTTCATGCTGCGTTCGGAGAAAGTCTGTACGAGGATCGCAAAAATTGCCGTTACGCCGCCGTGCATGATTGCAGTGCCGAAGCCGCGCACGATCCAGACGCCGGTGTTCAGGTTGATCGACAGGTACAGGTAGTAGATATTTTCGATAACGGCAAAACCGGCCCCGACTGCGAAGCCAAGAATCGCGCTGTCAACCAGGAAGCCTATCTTGTTGGTTTTGAAAAGATAAATGACGACGATGGCTTTCAGGAGCTCTTCTGTCAGCGGCGCAAAGTAGCGCGTGAACAGGTTGAACGGAATCTCAAAGAATTCCAGCAACAAACCGTTCAGGAAATAAGCGGCAACCGGGGTCAGGCAGCCCAGCAGTATGACGCCGTTAACCGTTCGCAGGCTGACCAGTTTGTAGCTGTCGAGGTAACGCAGGACAAATAAAAACAGCAAGACCGGAAAGAGGCCGATGGGTGCAAGTAACAGGAAGCTCGACGACATTTTCTAATTATTGCTGGCCTTCGATCTCAACATCTTGCCTCAGGCCGGGCGGGGATTACAGTATCTTCAGCGAGACCATCCACTCGTCGCCGCGTCGCGTGCCTTCGTCGTAACCCGTGGCATAGCCGACGGACAACGTCATTGGCAGGCGATGCACGATAGTGAAACTGAGGTCGAGCTGTGC
>JBATFU010000159.1:0-4849 GCA_049665065.1 Woeseia sp.
CCTCCGTTCCGCTGCCAGTCAATTGCAATGATTCACCTACGGGTGTTGTGCTTGCTTCCGCAACTCCGATGTCGGTACTCGTCATGCCACTCGCGGGTCCGTCAGTGGCCGTAAGCGTTCCCTCGTAACTCAGGAACTGGATAACCGTGCCGGCATTGACCAGCGCGATGCCGTCAGGAGACCCATTCTGTATTCCGTTCGACGGATAGCTAACAACCACGGTGCCGAAGCCAGCCTGCTGATTCGTGATTACACCGCTCAGGTCCGTCGTGCCGTACACGGCGCCGTTGCTGCCGTTGTATAAAACGATGCTCCAGCCCGTCAGATCAGTCCCCGCCGGCCCGGCAACTTCGATGGCCTCCCCGCTATCCGTGCCATCGTTGTCGTAATGAATCTCGTTAATAAACACCGTTTGCGCAGCGGCGGTGCTTGCGAAGGAATAAAGAACGAGCAGAGAAAGATTGCGCGCGATGAATGACGCGCAGGCACGGAGCTTCGGCATGTTGTGGACCTCGGTTGTGGCGGCAAAGCAAAACGGAGGCGCTGAAAATGCGCTGCGCCAGCTTGATGCTCGCGTTCTGTTCTTATTTATGGGCTTGCAGGGGTATCGCTCTGGGGATTGATCCTAGCCCTGCGAGGCCGCCAGCGCAAAGCGCCATCATGCTATTTAACTTAATACGCAGTCAGGTGACGGCGATAACTTCGGTGAAAGTTTACGAATAGCCTGTGACAGGCGTATTACGGGTGAAGGCCCGGCCGAGGATGCTTGCAGTCACCCTGGCAAACGGCCCATGGATATCGCATCGATAACGGCGCCAGGACCAGGAGGCAAAAAAAAGGCCCGCAGAATGTGCGGGCCCTAAGTGGTTGCGGTTAGTTGCGGCCGCCGGTTATTCGGCGTCCTTCGTGGTCCGCTCATGCGTAGACTGCCACGCCGACCGTGGACGTGGCGATAGCCAGTACACAGGACACAGCGTAACGAAGCATCTTGCGGTCAAGTTGCGGTACGTAGTGCATGGTCATCATGCTTTGTGTTGAGAAGTAATTCATTGTTGGCCTCCAGCCGATTGCAGAATTTACGTCGTTTGCCGAACTTTTAAAGGTTCGACGTAAGCAACGATACGTGTCTGCTACCAGCCAACAAGCGCAAAATGTTTGTTCGTGGGATGAGAAAATCTCACGACTGAGCATTGGCGGGGCCTGCAGCCCGAAACCGCAGCCATGCTCGCGCAGGAATTGCGACGCGGTTCACACGCCGGAGACCGGCACCACAAGGAATATCGGGGTCAAACAGCGGTTCCCCATGCGATCGCAAAAAGGGGCCAGGTTCTATTTCCGATTCTCGCGATCTGAAAATTAAACCTGGCCCTGTCCGTTGCGTAAGAGCCCGTTCTTTGCTCTCGTTTCGGATCAAGCCAAATCGAAGCGATCCAGGTTCATCACCTTGTCCCACGCGGCGACAAAGTCCTGCACGAAGCGCTTCTTTGCATCGGCACAGGCATAAACCTCAGCGAGTGCGCGCAGCTGCGAGTTCGAACCAAAGATCAGGTCGACCCGGGTGCCCTGCCACTTGCGCTTGCCGGTCTTGCGATCGTGACCTGCGAATTCGTCGTCTGAGCCTTTGACCGGCTGCCACTTCGTGTTCATGTCGAGCAGGTTTACAAAGAAGTCGTTCGTCAGGCTCTCCGGCGATTTAGTGAATACGCCTTGCTTCGATGCACCGACGTTGGTATTGAGTACCCGCATGCCGCCGACAAGCACCGTCATTTCCGGCGCTGTTAACGTCAGCAGTTGCGCGCGATCAACAAGCCGTTCCTCGGCGGTGCGATGGTCTTTCTTGCCGAGGTAATTGCGGAAGCCGTCTGCCGTCGGCTCAAGTGGCGCGAAGGCTGCAGCATCCGTCTGCTCCGGCGATGCGTCGGTGCGACCCGCTGCGAATGGCACCTTGATCTTGATGCCGCCGTTCTCGGCAGCCTCTTCAACCGCGGCACAGCCACCC
Source organism: Woeseia sp. (assembly GCA_049665065.1). Lineage (GTDB taxonomy): Bacteria > Pseudomonadota > Gammaproteobacteria > Steroidobacterales > Woeseiaceae > Woeseia. The sequence continues at coordinate 2,000 of JBATFU010000159.1, forward strand.
AGCACGATCAGATCTGCCAGCGACACCTTCTTGCCGCCGCCTGCCGACTTGTTGAACTTCTTCTGGATGCCTTCCAGCGTTGTCAGCACCTTCGCAAGCTGGGCAGGCTGGTTGACCTTCCACTTTTTCTGCGGCGCGAGGCGAATGCGCGCGCCGTTGGCGCCGCCGCGCTTGTCGCTGCCGCGAAAAGTTGACGCTGATGCCCATGCCGTTGCAACGAGCTGCCCTACAGTCAGCCCCGACTTAAGAATCTTGCCCTTCAGTGCAGTGATGTCACTGGCGGAAATCTTCTTGCCCGTCCGTGCCGGCACCGGGTCCTGCCAGAGCAATTCTTCCTTCGGCACGTCTTTGCCGAGGTAGCGCGAGATCTGCCCCATGTCACGATGCGTGAGCTTGAACCAGGCACGTGCGAAAGCATCGGCAAACTCTTCCGGGTGCTTGTGGAAGTGTTTCGAAATCTTGCGGTACTTGGGATCCATCTTCATGGCCATGTCTGCCGTGCTCATCATCGGCATGTTTCTCTTATGTTTGTCGTGCGCGTCGGGCACCACTTTGGCAGCGGCGTCTGTCGGCACCCACTGCTGCGCGCCGGCCGGGCTCTTCGTCAGCACCCATTCGTTGTTCAGCAGGTTGTCGAAGTAACCGTTGTCCCACTTGATCGGGTTATTCGTCCATGCGCCCTCGAGGCCGCTGCTGATCGTGTCGCCAGCGTTGCCGCTGCCAAACTTGTTAACCCAGCCGAAGCCCTGGTCTTCGATGTTGCCGGCCTCGGGCTCTCTTCCAACGTACTTCGCCGGATCAGCCGCGCCATGGCATTTGCCGAAAGTGTGGCCGCCGGCTGTCAGTGCGACGGTTTCATAATCATCCATCGCCATGCGCGCGAAGGTCTCGCGAATGTCTTTGGCGGACAGCAACGGATCCGGGTTGCCGTTCGGGCCTTCGGGATTGACGTAGATCAGGCCCATTTGCACGGCGCCGAGTGGGTCTTCGAGTTGACGATCACCGGTGTAGCGCTCGTCGCCGAGCCAGGTGACTTCGGGGCCCCAGTAGATGTCTTCGTCCGGTTCCCAGATGTCTTCGCGGCCGCCGCCGAAGCCGAACGGCTTCAAGCCCATCGATTCGATGGCGCAATTGCCAGCGAGGATCATCAGGTCGGCCCAGGAAATCTTGCGGCCGTACTTTTGCTTGATCGGCCACAGCAGGCGACGCGCTTTGTCGAGGCTGACGTTGTCCGGCCAGCTGTTGAGTGGCGCGAAGCGTTGCGAGCCGCGGCCTGCTCCGCCGCGACCGTCGCTGATGCGGTAGGTGCCTGCGCTGTGCCAGGCCATGCGAATAAAGAACGGCCCGTAGTGACCCCAGTCGGCCGGCCACCAGTCCTGCGAATCGGTCATCAATGCGTGCAGGTCTTTCTTCAGCGCATCAAGGTTGAGGCTCTTGAACTCTTTTGCGTAATCGAATTCGTCGCCCATCGGATCGCATAGCGGCGAGTTCTGGTGCAGCATTTTCAGGTTCAGCTGATCCGGCCACCAATGCTGGTTCGAGGTGGAACCACCCGCCTTGTGTGCGTGTCCTGTGCCCATAACGGGGCATTTGTTGACGGTTTGCAGAGTTTGATCGGCCATGGTGGGTTCCTCTTACGGCGGGTGGTGGTGGTGGCCAGTGTAGTCCTAAATCGCTTGGCGCACTTGGCGGAAGGGGTTCAGGTTTACAGGCGGTACTCCGCCTGCGCCCCAGTGGCCGGGCGTAGAGGTCAACATCATCGCCGACTTGATGCGCTGTCTGGATAGACCGCTGGCGGCGTGCAAGGCAGCGACGACGTCTTCGTCAGGCGTGCTGATTTCGAGCTGGGTTTCCAGACGTGCGGGTGGGATGTCCATTGCGATGCAGGATACAAAGTCCGGGGAGACCTTGGGGAATGTAGAGGGAAAGTCAGGCTTATTTGGCTGAGAACGTTGATTGCAGCAATCGACCCAGAATAAAAACTCACAACTTTCTTCGATTCGACCTCACTATTCGGAAGAAAAGAGCCATACTTGAATGAGAGGGATCCAACCCTTTTCAACATCGGTTTTTTAGTAATGGGGGTAACAAACGTGAAGACTTCAATATTTGTACTTGGCTGCGCCGTAATGTTGGGCGCCTGCAACCAAAGCCCGATGACGGCGGACACGTCGCTCGGCAGCGCGAATTCGGCAAAATTTATGGCCCTGTTGAATGCGGGGGACGTCGAGGGGCTTGTCAATATGTACACGGATGACGCCCGCGTAATGCCACCCAATGGCAAAATGAAGCAGGGTGAAGCGGCGGTGCGCGAGGAGTTCGGCGCAATGATCGAGGCCGGCATTACCGGCACGTTGACTTCTATTGAGTCAAAAGCTTTAGGCGACATCGCTTACAACGTCGGCACCTACGAGTTGCGGATCGAAGGCGACACAATCGACACCGGCAAGTGGGTAGAAACCTGGCAGCTCGGTGACGACGGCCAATGGCGCATTTCCAATGACATCTGGAACAGCGATAACCCGGCGGTACCTGCGGCAAGTCCGGCAATGACCCACATGCTCGGCACGCACCGCGTGAACGATCCCGCCAGGTGGCTGGCAGCCTGGCGTGGCGAAGACGGCCGCCGCGCTGACTTCGCTGCCAACGGCGCGCCGCATGTGCACGTGATGCAAAGCCCGGATGACCCGAATTTCACCGGCCTGTTCCTCGGCCTGTCAGACCCGGCAGCCTTCGAGGCCTGGCTGAATTCGGATGAAGGCCAGGCTGCTGCCGCGGAAGACTCGGTAGACATGAGCACGCTGAAGCTGATGGTGGAAATCGAGTAGCGATCAGGATTCAAAAGGGGAC
>JBATFU010000160.1:0-3893 GCA_049665065.1 Woeseia sp.
CTCGAGGATTTGCTCGCGACCGATTTGCAGGAACTCGCCAGTTTCGACGGCGGTCAGTTCCTGACTATTTACCTGGCGCCCTACAACTACCACCGGGTGCATGCGCCACTGGCCGGCCAGCTCATCAATGCGCGCTATGTGCCGGGGGATCTCTTCAGTGTCAATGAAGCCACCGTGTCGCAACTGCCTGGCCTGTTTGCCCGGAACGAACGCCTGATCTGCAATTTTGCGACCGACGCCGGACCTGTTGCAGTGCTGTTTGTCGGCGCACTGAACGTAGGCTCGATCAGCACACCATGGACCGGGGAAATCCGGCCCCGAGCCAGTGGCGTTGTGCAGCAGATGCCGCTGGCGCCAGACGCAGGCAAAGCGGTTGCCAAAGGCGACCTGCTGGGTTGGTTCAACATGGGATCGACGGTCATCGTGCTGCTGCCACGCGGCGCCGCGACGTTACGCGAAAATCTGGCAAGCGGGACCCGCGTGCAAATGGGTGAGTCGCTGGCGACGTTGCACTCTATCGCGTCATGAAAGCGGCTCCACTGGAATCACGGTGGCATCCCACCGCGACGCTTGCGACCGCCCGGGTGCGCGCCGGCATGCTCGCGGAGGCGCGCCGCTTTTTCGCCTTTCACGATGTGCTTGAAGTTGAGACGCCCGCGCTGTCACAGGCCGCAGTCAGTGACCCGAATATTGAAAGCATCGCCGTGACCTTATCCGCCGCTACCGGTCATCGCTATTACCTGCACACATCGCCGGAGTTTGCGATGAAGCGACTCCTGTGCGCCGGCTGGCCTGACATTTACCAGCTGTGCAAAGTCTTTCGTGATGGTGAAGCAGGCAAGCGCCACCAGCCGGAATTTACGATGGTGGAATGGTACCGGCGTAATTTTGAGCTGCGCGCCATGATGCGGCATACCGTCGACTTCATTTGCACCCTGCTTGATCGTCAGGTCGATGCTGCCGCTGCCGAGTACATCAGTTACCGCGACGTATTTCTTCGACACGTCCAGCTCGACCCGCTGGCGGCGAGCGTGACGGAGCTGCAAAAGGCCAGCGATGCAGATGACGCATTAATTCGCACGCTGGGCGATGCACGGGATGCCTGGCTGGATCTGCTGCTCAGTACGCAAATCGCGCCGAACTTCAAAACCGATCGACTGACCGTAGTGCACCACGACCCTGCGAGCCAGGCCGCACTTGCACGGCTGTGCCCGGACAGGCCTGATTGCGCAGATCGCTTCGAAGTTTTTTGCGGCGAACTGGAACTTGCCAACGGCTATTTCGAGCTAACCGATGCAGAAGAACAGCAACAACGCTGCGAGCGTGACCAGCAGCACCGTGCGCAAAACGGCGCAACCGTAAGGCCCCTCGACCAGGATTTTCTTGCGGCGCTGCGCGCGGGCCTGCCCAGCTGCTGCGGGGTCGCCGTGGGATTTGATCGCCTGGTCATGCTGAAAGTACAAACCGAAAAACTAAGTGACGTGCAGACCTTCAGCGCCATAAACTTCGCCAATGACTGACACAGAAACCGATTTTGAACTGCTGGCTGCGCAGCTTGATGCGCTACTGGGTGATGAGCCTGACGCGCTGGCCAATACCGCGAACATGGTTGCGCTGGTTTGGCAGGCAATGTCGCAAATAAACTGGGCGGGAGTGTACGTGTTGCGAGGTAAAGAACTCGTGCTCGGACCTTTTCAGGGCAATCCGGCCTGTGTACGCATCCCGCTGGGCAAAGGAGTCTGCGGAACAGCGGCAGCAAAGCGCCACACACTGAGAGTTGCAGACGTACATGAATTCGCCGGACACATAGCCTGCGATGCCGCGAGTCGCTCAGAGCTCGTGGTGCCACTGATGAGGGACGGCATCGTGCTAGGCGTGCTGGATATCGACAGCCCGATTGAGAATCGCTTCTCGCAACGCGATCAGGACGGTATTGAGTTGCTTTGCGATCGCTTTATCGCACAGCTTGCGCGCAGGCCATTCAAAGCCCCGTTTATATAGACCGTTTTGCGGCCTACTTGACGCGCGACACGTACTCGCCGGAACGCGTATCTACCCGAATAATCTCGCCCTGCTCAATGAACAGCGGCACGCGCACGACGGCCCCTGTTGACAGGTGAGCCGGTTTGCCGCCACCACTCGCTGTGTCGCCACGCACGCCAGGATCCGTTTCAACAATCTCGAGCTCGACAAAATTCGGCGGCAAGACGATAAGGGGCGCGTTATTCCACAGCGTGACCTGACACATGTCCTGCTCTTTCAACCAGTTGCTGGCATCCGCAACGGCCGCTTCATCAGCCGCGTATTGCTCGAAAGTATCCGGCACCATGAAATGCCAGAACTCGCCGTCGGCATACAGATACTGCATGGTGATATCGATAACGTCGGCCGCCTCCACGCTGTCGCCGGACTTGAATGTCTTGTCCACAGTTTTGCCGGTTTTCAGGTTTTTGACCCGTGCCCGGTTGAATGCCTGTCCTTTGCCCGGCTTGACGAACTCATTCTCGATAATAATGAAGGGATCGCCGTCAAGAATGATGCGCAGCCCGGAGCGGAATTCATTGGTGTTGTAACTTGCCATCAGCCTGTCCACCGTGCAGCACGGCTGCCTGAGTCAGAAAAATAAGGCCACAGGCAGGATGCCGTGGCCGGCGCCATGATACCCGTTCAAATCAGCGCATGAAACCAGCCTGACGCCGGTGTCACTGACCGGCAGCTGGCGTCCGCCACCGGCTGGGCGGTTTGCATAATATGAACGCCATCACGGAATCCAGCCTCGAGCAGGGGCTACCCTCGAAGCCGGGCACGGGAAAACTCCAGATTATTCAGAGACGGGCTGTCGTCCGGCCGCCATGCGCGCAGCCAAGGATATGATTTGAGCGACAAAAACAGCATTTCGATCGCAGTCTTGTCACGCAGCCAGGAAGATGTAGAGCGCGTCAACACCACGCTACGCAGCGCCGGCTATGCGGCGCATTGCAGCTGGATAGCAGATCCACAGCAGTTCGATGACGCATTGGGCCAGGAAGCGCTCGAACTGATCATTCTCTTCGCCGAGAACTTCGCCGATAACGTCCGCCAGGTCGTCAAGCATAAACACACCTATTACCCGGAATTGCCGGTCATCGCCGTGCAAAGCATCGTCGATGAAGCGGCGATTCAGGACGCCATGCGCTTCGGTGCGCGCGATCTCGTTTCCTCAAATCTGCAATCGCGCTGGCTGTCCGTGTTCGAGCGCGAACTGCGCGCCATGCGCCTGGAGCGCGCGCTGAACGTAACGGTCAACGCGGCCAACGAGTACAAACGCCAGCTCTACAATTACATGCAGCGCTCGGACAACCCGATCGCCTATGCACAGGACGGCATTGTCACAAGCGCCAACTCGGCGTGGATCGAACTGTTCGAGGCTGCCAGCAGCGATGAGATCGTTGGCCTGCCGCTGATGGACTGTTTCGCAAGGGAAAGTCACGCCGCAATCAAAGGGGCGCTCGTCGCCACGGTGAAAGGCAAGTGGCAAAGCGATGAAAAGCTCAACGCTCGCCGCCACGGTAACCAGAATGACTCGCCGCCACTCGAGCTGTGTTTCGAGCTCGTGGAGTTTGAAGACGGCCCGCACGTGCAGGTCGAAATACTGCCACCCGCGGTGGTCGTCGAAGAACCGACGAAACTCGTGCATGACGCCTTACAACGCGACCCGACAACCCTGTTCTATCACCGCGCGCAGTTCCTGGACCGCCTGCAGAAACGTCTGGCTAACAAACCCTCATCGGGCATTCACGTACTTGCCTGCATTCGCCCGGACAATTTCGCAACGATTCAGAAAGACACGGGCTACATCGAGTCGGAAGAACTGCTCGCCCAGTTCGCAGAACAATTGCGGCTCAGACTTCACC
>JBATFU010000161.1:0-9149 GCA_049665065.1 Woeseia sp.
TGAGGAGCCTGTGCTGTTCTGCGTGAATTCGATCTGCTCCGTGACGTCATTGTAGCTGGCAGTCACGCCTGCGGCAGACTGGTTGATGCGATCAATGACAGCACTCAGCGTGTCGCTGGCGTTTACCGTGATGTTGGTGCCATTCAACTGGAATGAGCCATTTGTAACCGGCGCCAGCGGGTTGTTCTCGTAGTACTGGAAGTTCGGGTTGTTATTGCGGACCCCGTTAAACGGCAGGTTCGGGTTGAAGACGCTGCCAACGCTGTCACTGATCTGAATTTCCGCGTTGTCGTTGGCGATCAGGCTGCCGGCACCCACGGTAAAGTACATGCCGTTGTCGAGGTTGTACTGCCGATCGAGAGGATGATTGGCGCGTACGGTGAAGGTGTTGATCCGGGAGCCATCCGGCTCGTAGGCGCGGATCTGCAGATTGTCGACACCGCGCACACCGGCGCGGCGCACTTCGAAGCTTAAAGGCCCGCTGCCATAGGAGCCATCGTATTCGCCGCCGACGGTGATAAGGGCTGACGAGCCCAGATCCCATGCAGGACCAAACGGCGTGAACGATCTCGGCGACGCATTGATCGCCTCGCTTGAATAGAGCGTCGCCGCAGTGGTCGAGAGGTCGAGATTCAGGCTGCTTGCCGAGCGCGCGTCGGGATAATCGACCGTGAAACTTGTGCGCACGTCCATCAGTTCGGCGAGGCTTTGCAGTGCATCGTAGACGCGCAGCAGTTCGTCGCGCGCACGCAGCAAGTCGGCGCGGCTGTTGTTGGCGGGACCGGCGTTGTTCTCCGGCCGTGTGGGCGAACCACTCGGCACGCTCGGTGCGATCCGGATCGACAGCGAATTCCCGATCGGTCTGATGCTCATACGATAGTCCGCAACAAGGCTGGCCCGCTGCGGTTGCAGCAACGTTAAGCGGTATATCGGCCGGGCGGCGTAGAGCTTTAGGGCAGGGGTGCTAGTCGTCGTCGACCTCGAGCTGTCCCGTCAGGCGACGCCACAGATGGGATCCGGCGACTCCGATGCTCAGGAGTGCTGCAAGGCAAACGAGGATTATCCAGGTTATCGAGGTCATCGAATCGGTTGCCAGCAGGCCGTAGTCCGCCAGCAACCAGATCAGCGCTGCAAAAAACATCGCGCCGAGGGCCATGCCGAGCGAGCCCAGGGACCGGAAGCTTGCAACGAGATAAACAGTCCAGCCAATCAGCAGCAGCACGACGACAAAGAAATGCAGGGCGCCGAGTTCGCTGTTGGCGAACGCAGTGCGCAGCCAGGTAAATGCCGAATACTGCGTCGGATTGTACGTGCTGATCACGAGCACAAGTGCTGCGACAAAACGCAGCAGCAAACCGCCGAGCGTCAGGTCGCGTGATCGCTTGTCCGCAATGTCAGGCTGATTCGCCATGGATTCTTCTCGCTGTGTTCGGTCACATGAAAATTAACGTTCTGCCGGCGTGTACCGCAATGACAAGGCAAGCGTGACGTCAGGGGCGGTATTGACCCGCACATCTTCGCCCACGGCAACGGCCAGCTGCAAGGTGTCCGACAGCGTGAGTGTGCCTCCAACATTTAGCTGCAGCGCCGTCTCGCCCAGCAGTCGCAGGTCGGAATCATAGGCAGCAGTGCGCAAGGTGCCCTGCAGGGTCAGTTCGAGCCAGGTGCTGGCGCGCGCGCTGACACCGCCGGCGAGCACGGCAATGCTGCGTCTGGCGCGATCCGGCAACCTGTCCTGCTTGTCACGCAAGACGAGGCTGGCGCGGTAAAAACCACTCCAGCGCGGACTGTCAAACAAATTGTCGTGCTCGCCCGCGATGCCGACGCTGAGCGCAGTCGCGCCGCTGCCCGTCAATTTGCTGCTTGCTCCTGTTGGCAGCTGCAGCGAGGCGCGCAGCGCTGTCGTCCTCTGTGCATCGCGCTGCAACTGCCAGGCGGCGAGCAAGCGCACATCGCCAAGGCCATTCCGGTTTTGTTGATAAGCCAGGCGCTCAACGCCGTTGTCACGGTACGAAAAATCGAGCTGGTTGTTGGCAACGAGATCGCGGAAGCCGTTCGGCAAACCGAACCAGTCGTGCCAGGTCTCTATGAAGCTATCGAGGCCGCCGGATTCGTTCCAGAGCCAGGGCAGTTCGACGCCAAGCTGCAGGCGTTCGCTGATGCCGTAATCGAATCGCATGCCGACTCGCGTGGTTTCGCCGTCGATGGACAGCGATTCGTTGCCGGCTGACTGCTGCGAGGAGTGGCTCGCGGTAGCGATGGATGTGGAAAAGCGCCAGCCGGCGGCGGGCAGCAGGTTCGCGCCTTCGTCCGCCCGCGGCAGGCCGAGCGTGGCGATGAGCGGGCTCAGGTCGTGATCCGGCAGCGCGGCTCCGTGAGCGCCCGGGCAGAAGGCGACACAGACGCTTGCAACCAGTGGCGCACGCCAGCTGCGGCATTGCATCTCGATTGCGATCTGCAGATTCCTCAGGCGCGCTTGAAGTGGTCTTCAAGTACCTGCGCGACGCAGCAGGTCAGTCGCTTGCCGGTTGCAATATGCAAAAACTCGTTGGGACCGTGCGCATTGGAATTCGGGCCCAGCAAGCCGGTAACGAGGAACTGGGCTTCGGGAAACTTCTCTCCCAGCATGCCCATGAACGGGATGCTGCCGCCGGTGCCCATGTACATCGACGGTTTGGAGAAGTAATCATCGGACGCCTTCTTCATCGACTGCTCGAGCCATGGAGAAACTGCCGGTGCATTCCAGCCGCCCATTGCCGAATCGACTTTGAACTGAACTTTTGCAAACGCTGGCGGGCTCTTTTCGAGTTCCGCTTTCACCGCTGCCGCAGCGGTGTCCGGGTCGCAGGTTGGTGGCAGCCGGAATGACAGTTTCAGCGTCGTGCCTGGCAGCATGACGTTGCCGGCATTGCCTACGTTCGGCAGTCCATCCGCGCCGGTAATACTGAGCGTGGGCCGCCAGGTGTTGTTCAACATGAGTTCGTAATGGGATTCCGACGGCGTGGCCGCTGTATCGACCCACGGGAATTTCTTGTAAACCGAGTCCTGCAGGACGCCGGCCGCCAGTTCGGTTTGCTTCAGGCGTGCGTCCGGAATGTCGCTGTACAGGCCGTCAAGCGTGATCTTGCCGCTCGTTTCGTCCTCGATACGGCTCAACAGCTTGCGCAGGATGCGAAAGCTCGACGGTACGATGCCGCTGGCCGCGCCCGAGTGCACGCCTTCGCGCAGCACTTCAACAGACAGCGTGCCGACAAGATTGCCGCGCAGCGAGGTTGTGCACCAGAACTGATCGTAGTTACCGCACTCGGCGTCAAGGCAGACTACAAGGCTCGGTGTACCGATCCGGTCTTCGAGTTTTTCAATGTAGTGAGGCAGATCGAAGCTGCCGCTTTCCTCGCAGCCTTCGATGATGACGACACAGCGCGCATGCGGGATGCCCTGCTCCTGCAACGCGCGAATGGCGGTAAGCGAACCGAAAACCGCGTAGCCGTCATCCGCGCCGCCGCGACCGTACAGCTTGCCGTCGCGGATGACTGCTTTCCACGGCGACAGGCCGTCCACCCAGCCGCTGAATTCCGGCTGCTTGTCGTAATGGCCATACAGCAGCACGACGTCGTCGGATTGCCCCGGGATGTCTATAAAGAGCAGCGGCGTGCGGCCCTTGAGACGCACGACCTCGATTTGCATGCCCTTGATCGGTTGCTCACGGCACCAGGCTTCGAGCAATGCAATTGCCTTGTCCATATGGCCATGCGCTTCCCAGTCCGGATCAAAGGTCGGCGATTTGTTCGGCACCTCGATGTATTCACTGAGCTTCGGAATGATCGAGTCGTCCCACAAGGCATTGACAAACTTGCTGGTTTTCTGGCGATCCATGATGGCTTCCATTGTTTTTTGAGCGACGGCGAGAACGGGATTGTGACAGAAAGTGCCGCACTTGCCGATCCTGCCACCTGAACAGGCGGCTGGCATGGCGCGGTCGGCGGCGAGTAATGGCAGAATGCGCGGGACTTCAATCACTGACTTAATCCATGAGCAGGAAAGTCGTTTCGCGAACGCTGTCGGGACTGGCGGTCTGCGCTTTACTTGTGCCAGCACTGTTTGAGGTTTCGTTTGATCCGCAGTTTGCGCTGCCAACGGAAGTTCAGGTAGCGGAGCCGCGCCAGGAAGCGCGCTTCGAGGAATGTCTCACGCAACGTGACGCAGTCATTCACGAAACGGCGTTCTCGACAATCGATAACCCCGATGTACAGCGGGAGTTCATTTCGACCGAACGAGACAAGGCGCGGGCTGAGTGTCGTGCAAGTTTTCCCGAGCATTTGCAGACGGAACACCTGCCGTTGCGCATCAAGCTCGTGGATCTCAAGTTTCGCTACTGAGCGCCCGGCGACGACGTGATGGATGCGCGTGTAACCAAAAACAAGTCACGCCGCCGCTTCTTTTACCGCCGCGGTTCTCGTAAAGTGACCGACAGGTTCCGGTGACACGGAATCGCATTTCCGGGGGGATACCATGAAAGACAAAATCACACGGCGCGATTTCCTGAACGGCACGCAGGTCGCGATTGGCGCATCGGTCCTGTCGCCCTGGTCGGATTTGTTGGCCGCTGAGAAATCCTTCAGGCTCGATGCCGATTACTACCCGCCGGCCAAGACCGGTATGCGCGGCAGTCACGATGGTGCCTGGGAAACGATGCATGCGCGCGTATCCGGCAAAGCGTTCAAACCGGGTGCAATCGAGGATACCTATGATCTCGTAGTCGTTGGCGGTGGCATCAGCGGCTTGTCAGCCGCGCATTTCTATCGGACACAGAAACCGAACGCGCGCGTCCTTGTGCTCGACAATCACGACGACTTCGGCGGCCATGCGAAACGCAACGAGTTTTCGATCGACGGCAAGACCCGCATCGGCTACGGCGGTACCGAATCAATCGACACGCCATCGTCTTACAGCGAAGTTGCACGCGATCTGCTGCAGGACGTTGGCATTGAGACCGAGCGCTTTTACAAACTCTACGACCAGAAGCTGTACTCGTCGCTGAACCTTTCGAAAAGCATCATGTTCGACGACCAGAGTTTTGCCAAAAACAAACTCGTGCGCGGCTACAACCAGAAACCCTGGCCGGAGTTCGCCGCGGAAACGCCGATGTCTGACAAGGCGCGCGCGGATCTCGTCAGGGTGTGGACGGAGGAGCGCGATTACCTGCCGGGGCTCAGTCGCGAAGAAAAAGTCGCGAAGCTGCAGAAGACGAGTTACTACGATTTTCTGAAGGACTACGCGAAGGTCGATCAACAGGTGCTGGAGCTTTACCGGCGCTGGGGCATGAGCTTCTGGTGCGTGGGTATCGATGAGATTCCGGCGACATCGGTGCAATCCTACGATGGCGGCATGCCAGGCTTGACGCACACGCTGCCGCGCCTCGGGCATCGCGGCGACGAGCCGTACATTTTTCACTTCCCCGATGGCAATGCCTCGGTCGCAAGGCTGATCGTGCGCAAGCTGCTGCCGCAGGCAGTACCGGGCAGCACGATGGAAGACGTGGTAACGGCGCGTGTCGATTACTCGCAGCTCGATCGCGACGGTCAGGACACCCGTATTCGCCTGAACAGCACGGTCGTCAACGTGGGCCATGCCGGTCGCGGCGACGATGTCGATGTCACGTACGTGCATCGTGGCGATACGCACACCGTGCGTGCGCGTCATGTTGTGATGGCCTGCTATAACAGCGTCGTGCCCTACATCTGCCCGGAACTTCCCGAGGAGCAAAAAGCGGGCCTTGCCTACAACGTCAAGGTGCCACTTGTGTACACGAAAGTGCTGGTGCCGAACTGGCGACCGTTTGCCGAACTCGGGACTGACTTCGTCTACTACACGAATGACTTTTTCAAACAGGTCGAACTCGACTATCCGGTATCAATCGGCAAGTACCAGTTCGGCAGTTCACCCGATCAGCCGATGGTGCTGCACATGTGTCACGTTAAGCACTTTCCCGACATCAAGGGGCCGGAACAATGGCGCGCCGGGCGGCGGCATCTGCTGACGACGCCGTTCTCCGTGTTCGAACACCACGTAAAGGACCAGCTCGACCAGGCGTTATCCGGTGCCGGCTTCGACGCGGAGCGCGACGTGCGCGCAATTACCGTCAATCGCTGGGCGCACGGCTATTCCTACAGCAACGACCTGATCTGGGAGCCCGAGTGGCCCGATCCTGCCGCGACGCCGTGGGCAAGAGCGCGCCAGCCTTACGGACACATCGCCATTGCGAACTCGGATGCTGGTGTTGCAGCAAACACCGATTCGGCAATCACGCAGGCGCATCGCGCGGTGAATGAGTTGCTTAAAAGCTAGCTAAGGCTTCCGACGTCAGAGCCGCACAAAAAACGGGGCCCGCAGGCCCCGTTTTTCATTCCTGCAACTCTTAATCAGCCGGCTGGATAGGCGTAATGCGCCTGCAAACCGAGCGGGAAGCCAATCGCCCAGTAGACCAGCAGGAAGATCGTCCAGATCACGAGGAAGGTCACCGAGTACGGCAGCATCATCGCGGTCAGCGTGCCGATGCCGGTCGATTTCACGTAGCGCTGGCAGAACACGACGACCAGCGGGAAGTACGGCATCAGCGGCGTGATGATATTGGTGCTTGAGTCACCGACCCGGTAGGCCGCCTGCGCGAGATCCGGCGAGATGCCGAGCTGCATCAGCATCGGCACGAAGATGGGCGCGAGCAACGCCCACTTGGCCGAGGCAGAACCGACGAACAGGTTGATGAAGCCCGTCAGAATGACGATACCCGTGATCGTGATTGAGCCGGGCAATGCCATCGCCTTCAGCGCCGCGGCGCCTTTCAGCGCGAGCAGCACGCCGAGATTGGACTGGCCAAACGCGTAAATGAACTGCGCGATAAAGAACATGATGACGAGGTAATAACCCATGCTCGTCATCGCCTTGCTCATGCCGGCGATGATGTCACGCGAGCTCTTCACGGTCCCCGCCGCGTAGCCGTAAACGACACCCGGCAACAGGAACATAAAGAAAATCAGCGGCACGATCGAACCCATCAGCGGCGCGCCACCGGTCGCGAGGTTGCCGTCTGCATCGCGCCAGGCGGAGGTATCGGGCCACGCCGTTACGATAAGCGCCACGATGCCGAGCAGCATCGCGATATTGGCGAAGCGCAAGCCACGTCGCTCGTTGGCTTCAAGCGGTTCCATCGTCGGCAGGTCTTCGAGGTCGCCATCGAGTTCGTGGCCCTGGTCGTGCAGCCGCGGCTCGACTACTTTGTCGGTCAGGTACCAGCCGAGGCCAATGATCAGTAACGTCGAGGCGGTTGTGAAGAAGTAGTTATTCAGCGGGTTGAGCACTATCGCCGGATCGAGGATTTGCGCGCCGGCCTGCGAGATGCCCTGCAGCATCGGATCGAGAGACGACGGCACAAAATTCGCAGAGAAACCGCCGGAAACGCCGGCGAACGCGGCAGCGATACCCGCCAGCGGATGCCTGCCGGCCGCGTAGAAAATCACGCCGCCCAGCGGAATTACCAGCACGTAACCGGCATCGACCGCTGTGTGGCTGACGATGCCGACGAGAATGACCATCGGTGTCAGCAGCCAGCGCGGCGTCCACGCCATCATCGCGCGCAGGCCGGAATTGATGTACCCGGTATGCTCCGCAACGCCAATGCCGAGCATGGCAACAAGCACCACGCCGACCGGGTGGAAGTGCGTGAAGTTCGTCACCATCTTGGTAAAGAAGGTGGTCAGCGACGTGCCCGACAGCTGATTGACTACGCGCAATGGTTCGCCGGTGAGCGGATGTGTCATGTCGAACTGGATGCCTGACAACAGCCACGACAGCAGCCAGACGACGACGAGCAGGCCGACGAACAGCATGGCGGGATCCGGCAGTTTGTTGCCGACACGTTCGACGGTCGCGAGCGCGCGTTGAACGCGACTCAGCTGTACAGCTTCGGAATCACTCATCGGTGATACCCCCCTTTAGTTATTGTGCGCGGGAGTTTACCGAATTGACGGGGCGCCGTCCCGCCCGGTAAGGCCCGGGCGGGAAAAGAACAGGCGAATCTAGTCCGACAGGGCGCGAATCAGCGTCTCGGTCATGCGCTCTGTCGTGATGAAGGCCCAGTTCCAGTTGTCGTGGTAGTCGGCCAGTGGATTGGCCGCGACGATCTCCTCGCCGGACATGCCTTTGTCGAGCAGGGCCTGCACGCGGGCCGCGGCGTCGACCAGCATGTCCCGTGCGCGGACGAGGTCGCCACGATTGGCGAGCGGTCCATGGCCCGGGATGATGCGGGTCTCTTCATCGGCGAGATCAATCAGCCGGGTTTGCGCTGCGATGTAGCCATCGACGCTGCCGCCCGAATCGAGATCAATGAAGGGAAACAAGCCGTTGAACATGGCGTCGCCCGTGTGAACGACGTTTGCATCGGGAAACAGGATAACCGAGTCGCCATCCGTGTGTGCGCGGGGTACGTGCACAAGGTGCGCATGCTGACCGTTAAGGTGGAATGACATTTCGTCGTTAAACGTGAGTTCGGGAAGTGCTGCGGGCGCCGCCTCTTCAGCGACCATGCGTGCGCGGATGCTGTCGTGAGCAACGATGCGCGCTCCCGTTGCATGTAGCGCGGCGTTGCCACCTACATGATCGCCATGTACGTGCGTATTGATTACAAAATCCACCGGCGCCCCGGCGGCCTCGCCGACAGCGGCCAGCAGTTTCGCGCTGTACTGTTCGAGGCCGTCATCGATAAGCACGACGCCGTCAGCGCCGGCCAACAGGCCGAGGTTGCCACCTGCGAAACCGCCGACACCTTCCAGCATGTACAAACCATCGGCGACCGCCGTGGCCTTGAATGAAATGTCTTCCTGGGCGAGCGCCGGCATTGCCAGCACGAGCAGCGCGCCAGTGATTGTGATTGATCGCGTTTGCATTGGGGTCCCCCTGCGGGATTTTGTTGAATAGGACGCGCTGGCAGTTTTACAGCAGCAAGCGCAGTTTTGCCATGCCTCGCAGGCTTCTGCGCTGCGCGACACAGGTCTCAATTCCTGCATTTATCCTCTCGAAACACGGGTCGCTGAGAGTCTCGTCACAGTCACGGCGGGCGCCGTCCAGCATGCTGCTGGCACGCGAATCACGAG
>JBATFU010000162.1:0-4661 GCA_049665065.1 Woeseia sp.
TCGCGGCCACCGCCGTAAATTATCGCGGGAACTTTGCCCTGGAGACGCAGGCGGCGGCTCGCACCCTTGCCCTGGTCCTGGCGAAATTCCGCGATCAGATCAAAATCCTGACTCATCTGGAAACTCCGGTAATTTATTGATTTTTCGATATATTTCTATATCGAGAACGACGCCCGAACCGCGACCAGTCCGGACAGGGGCGCGAATGATAGCCGAAGGGCGGGAATCGCACAAGAATCGCCGACAGCGGCCTTGCAGCGCTGCGGTGCGAGCCGCGGGCGCGGCAATTGCTGGTCAGTCGACGTAAAGAGAGCTGACCGATTCCTCATCGCTGATACGCCGCATCGTCTCTGCCAGCAGCTCCGCGGTCGACAGCTGGCGAATCTTGCTGCAGGCCCGTGCTTCAGCGCTCAGCGGAATGGTGTCGGTAACAACGATTTCATCGATTTCCGACGCGGTAATGCGTGACACGGCAGGGCCGGACAACACCGGGTGCGTGATATACGCAACCACCCGCTTTGCGCCGTGCGCCTTCAGCGCCCCGGCCGCGTTGCAAAGCGTACCGGCGGTGTCGATCATGTCGTCAATCAGGACGCAAACCTTGCCCTTCACCTCGCCGATGATATTCATCACTTCGGACTGGTTCGCCTTGGAGCGGCGTTTGTCGATGATCACAAGATCGGCATCATCGAGCCGTTTGGCAAGTGCACGCGCCCGAACCACGCCGCCGACGTCCGGCGAGACCACCACGATCTCCTCGTACTTCTGTTTCCAGACGTCACCGAGCAGCACGGGCGAGGCGTAGACGTTGTCGACAGCAATGTCGAAAAAGCCCTGGATCTGGTCGGCGTGCAGATCGACCGTTAATACGCGATCAACGCCTGCGGCAGCAATCAGCTTCGCAACCAGTTTTGCCGTAATCGGTACGCGTGAGGAGCGTGGCCGGCGGTCCTGGCGGGCAAAACCGAAATACGGAATGACCGCGGTAATGCGTGAGGCCGAGGCGCGCCGGCAGGCATCAACCATGACCAGCAGTTCCATCAGGTTTTCCGACGTTGGCGGACAGGTTGGCTGAATAATGAACGCTTCGCGGCCGCGAATGTTTTCGAGAATTTCCACGTTGATCTCGCCATCACTGAAGCGGCCCACGTGCGCTTTCGCCAGCGGCAGGTGCAGCACACGGGCGATTTCATGTGCGAGTTCGGGGTGTGCGTTCCCGGAAAAAATCGCCATCGTTGACGGATCCAAGCGGCTGTCCCCTTTTTTGCTCAACTGTCAGTGTGCGCGGCCGCGACCGCGAGGAATGGCTGGGGTGGCAGGATTCGAACCTGCGCATGACGGGATCAAAACCCGTTGCCTTACCACTTGGCTACACCCCAATGGATCACGCCGCTGGCGCGCCTTTTCGAATCAGGCACGGCTGGCGCTGCAAACGCCGCGCAATTGTGAAACGCACTCCCGCGAGAGTCAACGAGACCCGCATCATTGCCGACAATCGCCGGAAATAGGCAATACACCGCAGCAAAAAGCAGGGACGACTGCGCGTTCGAGCAGCGATTGCGCTCAGCGAAAGGTCCAGCGATCGATGACGAGCGTCACCAGCGCAGAATCGCGCGTTGCCTTGAGCCTGCGCGGCATCAGCTGACCGCCGCCCGGACTGTAGCGATCGATTCGAACCTGCCAGCCGGACTGCTGGAGTGCGGCAAGGCTGCCGTCGTCCTGAAATTTAAGTTCGGCCGGATAACGCGGATCCGGAATGCCCAGCGCCCAGTAGCGCAGGCTTTCAATGGGAATCTGCCAGCCATACAGGCGTTTCAGATCAGCTTCAGGTGCAAACAGTCGCGCTTCGACGCCGTCCTTGTCGGTCACTCGCACCGCATCGGCATCGCCGGCAATGCGCACGGTGCCCATGCCCAGCGGCCCGGAAACGCGTGCATCAAAATAATCGCGGCGTTGTTCCCAGTGCAGGCTTCCCTGGAAGCCCTCGTCACCATCACGCAGCGCGATGCGGCCATTGAAGCCCCAGTTCCGCACGTCTTCAAGAACCGACTTGCGGCTGTCCCAGTCATCGAGTGCAGGGAGCGATCGGCCTGGCTGCGTGGCGCAGCCACCCAGCAATACCGCGATCAGCAGGCATCGAAAAATTCTATTGGCCACAGTTCAGTGACATCTCGCGAGCCGCTTCCAGCATCGGATCATCCGGAATGTGCGTTTCGGCATCGATAAGCATGGCGGTTGCTTCGTCGCATCGTCCCAGTGCGTCGAGAACTTCGATCACGTGTGCCGCAATCTCCGCATCCTTGACCTGCTGCCAGGCCCGGCGCAGCTCCACCAGGGCTTCCTCGTGCTCGCCCAGCCGATACAGCACCCAGCCCCAGCTATCGATAATGGCCGGACTCTCGGGATCGAGTCGCAGAGCCTTCTTGATGAGGCGAGCGGCTTCCTTGTAGTCCTTGCTGTGATTGGTGAGCGTGTAGCCGAGCGCATTCAAAGCAAGCGCACTATCCGGCCAGCGCCGCACGGTCTGCCGGTAGATATCGATGGCTTCATCGACCCGACCGAGGCGCAGCATGACTTCCCCGCGGCCGAGCACAACGCGTTCATCGTCCGGGCGATAGCTCAGCACACGATCGTAAATCTGAAGTGCTTCGGGCAGCCGCTCTTCTGAAGCAAGCAGCTGTGCCTGCGCAAGCGTCATATCAACCGCAAGGTGAGGGTTGCTCTCGGCAAACGTCTGCAGGTGGTCGATCGCATGCTCGACACCCGACTCTTCCGCAATGATGCCGCTCGCGCGACGCTGCGAAACCACTGCGTGCGGCCCGCTGTTTACCTGCATGTATAACGCCAGCGCACGCTCGCTTTCACCGCGATAGTCGGCAATCCTTGCGAGGTAGTACAGCGAGTCCATCGTGTACGAGCCTGAGGCCAACAGGTCGCGGAAATCGGCACGTGCCGCGTCGAGATTTTCCTGGCGAAAATTGATGATCGCCATCAGGCGCAAAGCGTCATGCCGGGCCGGCTGTTCAAGCAGGATCTGGTTTACCTGGCTCAAGGCATCGTCGTCACGCCCGGCAGACATATACAGAATGGCGAGTTCGAGGCGAGCCTCGGCGGACGGATCCGGGTCATCTCCGACGATGCGCGCCGCATATGCGATGGCGGCATCCGTGTCGCCGGCCAGCAGCAGTGAGCGCGCATACAACAGTTTGGGTCTGATCCATTCCGGTTCGATCTCGAGTGCTGCCATCGACTCTGCCGCGGCCGCCTCGTGGTCACCCGCCTGCAGCGCCATGATGGCAACGGCGTAATGCGCAACCGCCGAATCGCCATAAGGCTTCGCGAGATAGCGCATGACCTTGTAGGCATCGTTCTCATTCTCGCGCGACAGCACTGGCACGATGTCCAGCAATCTTTCGGCAGCCTGCTCGCCGCTGCGTTCGATCAGCGCGCGAAAGTTTTTTTGCGCCTTGCGCTGCTGGCCCAGCCTGAGCTGCAGCTGCGCGACGTACAGCAACGCCTCTTCGTTTTCTGCATCCAGTGCCACCCAGCGTTCGGCAGCTTCGAGTGCTTCTTCATTGAAGCCGTAGGTGAATGCAACCCGGGTTGCGCGACGCGCAGTGGCAGGATCGCCACTTAGCACCGCTGCCTTCTGGTATTCGGCCGCAGCCCGCCGGTACTCGTGCTGTTCGAGCGCAATCTCGGCCGCGCTGATGTGCGACTCGACTTTGGCGTCGGATTCGTCGCCTGCCTGTGCCCACGGGCCTGGCCAGGCACAGAAAATCGCGACTAGAATTGCGGACAACAAAGGCTGCGACCAATTGGCCGAGGGGCGGACATCTGATTTGTTCATTTAAGGCCTGTCAGTCGAAAATACGGGTGCCGCAGTCGAAAGTTCGCTTATCATCTGCGACAGTGCAAACACAGACAAGGAACTGCGAGAACAGTTCGCTTATCATATGGGCTGTCTTTGCCTTTTGTCGCACCCGTCGCAATGCCCCTCAAAATTCTTGGTCTGAACCATAACACGGCACCTGTCGAAATTCGTGAGAAGGTCGCGTACTCGACTGAACAGGCGAAAACGGCGCTGGCTCAGGTTGTCGGCCTTGACGGTGTCGCGGAAGTCGTCGTGGTTTCGACCTGCAATCGCACCGAGTTTTATGTTGACGCGAGCGATGCGGGAGTGCGGGCGCTGACCGACTGGCTGACCCGTACACAGGCACTGACACCGGACGCACTTGAATCCCTGTTCGTGCTGCAGTTTGACGATGCCGTACGACACCTGTTTCGCGTGGCCAGCGGTCTGGACTCGATGGTTCTTGGTGAACCCCAGATTCTGGGCCAGCTGAAGGAGTCCTACCGGGTCGCCGAAGCGGCCGGCACCACGGGTCCGGTACTCGGGCGATTGTTCCGCCACAGTTTTTCGGCCGCCAAAAAAGTCCGTACCGATACGGAAATCGGCGCAAACCCGGTTTCCGTGGCGTCAACCGCCGTCAACCTGGCCAACCAGTTTTACTCGGGGTTTGAAAAGCACACCGCGCTGCTGATCGGCGCAGGTGCGACAATTCGACTGGTCGCACAGCACCTGCAGGCTCGCAAGATTGGCCGGCTGTTTGTTGCGAACCGGGATGTGACCCGGGCGCAGGAACTCGCCAGCGAGTTTG
>JBATFU010000163.1:0-1682 GCA_049665065.1 Woeseia sp.
TCCTGCATCCACGCGTTACCGAAAAGGTATTTCGAATACCACAGTCCGCCCAGTGTGAAAGCAACCGCTGTCGCGGCAAACACGGCAAGCCAGTTTATTGTTGACAGTGAATAGGACAGCCCCATGGTCGGATCCTTTATTATTCTTGTCCGAATCGCATAGTTTAGCAGAGCTCCGGCAGGGCGAGCACTGTCCAGTGGGTCACATATTATGGCTTTGTTCCGCAGGGCGTGATAGCTACCGTGAACCTTGTCACGAACGCGATACTCTAAAAAAGATATACATAAGCTGCCTTTCGCGTCGCAAGCAGGGGCGCAAAAGGCGATTTGCGGTGGTCTCAGCAGCCATGAACTGAGTACGCACGCTTTGCAAGTGCCATTGATCTTGCCGCTGAGTCACCGGGTTTTCTCTTTTCAAGGAGGAAAGCTTGCCAATGAAACTCAGCAACGCTTCCGGCCATGTCATGCCGGTCCGCAATCTGCGGGAATATTTCAGAGAATCGATTGAGGATGCCATCGGCAGGCAGCGCGTTGACGTCGACGCACATGCCACCCACTACGTCGTTAATCTGCTGACTCTCTTTTCCCGGTCCGAAGAACTGTACGAAGATCATGGCGACGCATACGGCTTGCGACCGCTCGCGCTGATGCTGGCGGATGCCGTCGATGCGCCATCTGCAGAGCAGCGGAGTTTCGCGCTGCAACGTATCGGCGACGTAGCGTTGTTCATCGCCGGCTTTTTCGCCGACAGCCTCGCACACAAGCTGGTTGATCTCGATTACTACATTTATATGGGCGGGAGCGCGTACGGATCCCTGTCGGACGAGGTTCGTGGTACGACGCGTGGACGCGCGATGGCCGGGGTGTATGCGGAGCTGGCGGCCAAGTTTCAGATCGTCGTCGATGTGCTCAATGATGTCAGAGACGCAACCCGGAAGTCGTCCGACATTGATCTGCTGCGTACCTACGAGGTGTGGCTGAAAACGGGAAGTCGTCGCGCGGCGGCGCTACTGAAACAAAATGGAGTGGTGCCAATTACCGGATTGGGCACGCGCCACAATCACTGATGCTCTGCGACCTGCAAAATTATCTGAGCGGCATCTACCGCGCGGATCCTGGCTGCGCTGTTACCGACTATCTCGTCACTGATCCGACACTGGCAGCGATTCTGGGGCGGGGCAATCTGGTGCCGCAGACAGAAGAATCGGTTCTGTTGTCCGAGGACGGCAACAACCTGGACCTGTGCCTGTTCCTTGATCAGCAGCTGCTCGACCGGCTTGCCGGTGAAAATCCGCTGGAGGCCCTGCGTGCACCGCGGCTTCGGGATGTCTGGACGGTTCTGGAAGGCGTCAGCCATTTCAACTACCTGGTCTGGAATGCCCGCCGCGATCGCAAGGTCACGCTGATGGAGCTCGAAATGCAGGCGGAAGTCGATAAATTCGTCAGCACCTGGTTACTGGCAAATTCACAGGCTAACTGCGACTTCGGGCACTTGCTGCACAGCTGGCTGTTCGGAGAGGTGCGCTTCAACCCGGCGTTGGACGCGACCCAGCGGCAGCGCTACGAAATTGCGAATCGCTATGCGAGTAGCTTCTGTCACGGCCTGTTGAAACGCATGAATGGAGACAGCGCTTTTTGTATCGACGAATTGCGCCATTTTTACCGCATGTCGCAGCCCGAAAA
>JBATFU010000164.1:0-2167 GCA_049665065.1 Woeseia sp.
CCAGCAACGAGAAGACCTACCTCGCGTTTGCTGCGGGCAGCGGCATCACGCCGATACTGTCGATCCTGCGCGCCACGCTGGAGCAGGAGCCACAGAGCCGCATCGTGCTGTTCTACGGTAACCGCCGGCAGCGCACGACGATGTTTATCGACGACCTCTACGCATTGAAGAACCGCTTCCCCGAACGCCTGCAGCTCTATTTTATTTTCAGTCGCGAGGAACAGGAGTTCCCGATCTTTCATGGTCGCCTCGACTCCGACAAGGTGCGCGAGCTGTACCGGACGTTTTGCGTGGGCCTGCAACCGGACGAGGCGTTCGTGTGCGGCCCCGACACGATGATCGACACGGTCAAAGCCGCGCTGACGGAAGTGGGCATGCCGGACGACGCCGTGCACATCGAACGCTATGGTGCGCCGCGCAAAAATGCGCAGGCACCGGCCGCGCGGTCGGACGCCGATGCCGGGCTGGCGCACATCACGGTTATCATGGATGGCCATCGCAAGAGTTTCGATATGCCGCACGGCGGTGACAGCATTGTCGATGCTGCAGCACAGCATGGCATCGAGCTGCCGTTCTCCTGTAAAGGTGGCGTCTGCGCAACCTGTCGCACCAAGGTGGTCGACGGCGAGGTGCGCATGGACACGAACTACGGGCTTGAGCCCTGGGAAGTCGAAAAGGGCTTCGTGCTCGCCTGCCAGTCTCACCCGGTCAGTGACAACGTCACGCTCGATTACGACGAAGCCTGACGAAAAAAATTTCCGATTTGTACAGCATGGGCTGCTACGCTTCGGTAAGATACGCGCCTTTGGCGTTGCACCAGACACGATTCACCTTACGCCGGAGCGTAGATGAGCACTAAAGAGAAAACGCGAAAAGCAGACGAGCTGCCGCCAGGACGCAAGCACGCCTACGGCTACGACGAACTGATCGCCTGCGGCAAGGGCGAACTGTTCACGCCGGACTCTGCGCGCCTGCCGCTGCCGAACATGTTGATGACGGATCGCATTACCCTGATCAGCAAAGAGGGCGGAGCATTCGACAAAGGCGAAATTGTTGCGGAGATGGATATCAATCCGGACCTGTGGTTTTTCAAATGCCATTTCGAAAGTGACCCGGTCATGCCCGGTTGCCTCGGGCTCGACGCGCTTTGGCAGCTCGTCGGTTTCTTTTTGGTGTGGTCGGGTAATCCGGGCCGTGGTCGTGCGCTGGGTGTCGGCAACGTCAAGTTTTCAGGGCAGGTGCTGCCGAATGCAAAAATGGTCACGTACCGCATCAGCATTAAGCGCCTGATCGAGCGCAAACTCGTTCTCGCGATCGGCGACGGCTCCGTCGAAGTCGATGGGCGCCAGATTTACACGGCCGAAGACCTGCGCGTCGGCCTGTTCACTTCTACAGACGATTTTTAGGGTTTAGTCATGCGGCGAGTAGTCATTTCCGGACTGGGCGTGGTGTCTTGCCTTGGCAACGACAAGGCGACGGTTCTCGAGAGCATCAAGAAGGGCCGTTCCGGCATCCGCTTCAATGAAAAGTTTAAAGAGATGGGTTTGCGCAGCCAGATTGCCGGCAGCGTTGAAATCAGCATCGAAGACCTGATCGATCGCAAAGTGCGTCGCTTCATGGGTGACGCGGCCGCTTACTCGTACATCGCGATGCAGCAAGCCATTGACGATGCGGGCCTGACCGACGCGGAAGTATCGAATCCGCGCAGCGGCCTGATTGCTTCATCGGGCGGCGCGTCGAGCGCGAATATTGTGTTGAGCGCTGACACCTTGCGTGAGCGCGGCGTCAAGCGCATCGGGCCTTACATGGTGCCGCGCACGATGAGCAGCACGGTGTCTGCGTGCCTGGCAACGCCGTTCAAGATCAAGGGCGTCAATTACTCGATTACTTCTGCGTGCGCCACCAGCGCGCATTGCATCGGCGCCGCGATGGAACAAATCCAGCTCGGCAAGCAGGACATCGTGTTCGCCGGCGGCGGCGAGGAAGAAGACTGGACGCTTGCCAGTTTGTTCGATGCGATGGGCGCGCTTTCAACGAAATACAACGACGCACCGGAAACGGCTTCGCGGCCTTATGACGTGACGCGTGATGGCTTCGTTATCGCTTCCGGCGCCGGCATGGTGGTGGTCGAGGCGCTGGAACACGCCGAGGCACGCGGTGCGAAAAT
>JBATFU010000165.1:0-1915 GCA_049665065.1 Woeseia sp.
GGCCGCCGCGGTGTACGCGAACTGCGGCTGAAAAGCGCTTTGAGTTTATCGGTAAAGGCCACTTGCTGACTCCAATGCCTGAGGCGACCAGCCCGGCCGCGTATCGCAGCCGACCGCAAGAATACGCTGCTTCAAAAGGTTCGCAACTGCGATTTCGTACCTTAACACCTTGACAAGAGTTTGTTATCAAAGGCGGGAATACCTGATTACCGCGCTTGCAGGCAACAAGGGCAAGCGACAGAGATGGCTCACGGTGCACGGCTGTGGTGGCGTAAGAGTTTCGGCGATCATGATTGCTGCAGCGGCCGGGTCGCTGGTTGCCAGCGGCGCCGCTCGTCCGACCCGTGCCCCGTGCCCGTCCGGAACAGGGGCGATAATCTACAAGCGGTTGAAAAATCAGCCGGGTTCAAATTCGCCGGACATCCGCGCCTTTTGGTTCATAATACTTCGCGGCCCGCAATTTACTGGGAGTTACCTGCATGAAATCAATAGTCGGCTTGCGCCTGTTTGGATTGCTGATGTGTTGCGTTCCGATTGTCTCACTGGCACAGGACCGGTATGCGTTAACCAACGTCAACGTCTTTGATGGCGTCAGCGAGAAGATCCGTAAAGACGCGGTTGTACTGGTTGCTGACGGCCGCATTGAGCGCATTGGCGATGCTCGCACGAATGTCCCGGCGGGCTACGAAAAGATCGACGGCAACGGCAATTTCCTGATGCCTGGTCTGTTCGATGTTCACACGCATCTCGACAACCTTGAAGCGGCGGCCCGTGCGCTGGCATCAGGCGTCACGACGGTGCGCTCGGCGAGTGTCGATGCCTTCGAAGACGTCACATTTCGCGAACTCGTTCGTGCCGGCAAAGTCGCGGGACCGGACATGCTGGCAGCGGGCGTTTACGTGACGCCGAACCTTGGCAACTCCGTGCTGGCCGACCCGCGTCTCGCTGAACTTTTCGACGGTGTGACAACGGATGACGATCTGCGGCTGCTGGTTAGTATCAATGCGAGCCGCGGTGTCGACGTCATCAAGACGCGCGGCACGGAGCGCGCCGGCTTGCCCGAGACGGACCCACGGCAACAGGTGTACACCGAGCGCCAACTGCGCGTCGTGGTTGACGAAGCGGCGAAGCACAACATTCCAGTGCTCGTCCATGCGCACGGCGACGAGGGGGCGCGCGCGGCAGTGCTAGCCGGTGCACGCAGTATCGAGCACGGCACCTACCTGTCGGAAGAAACCCTGAAACTCATGAAAGAACGTGGCACCTGGTTCGTGCCGACCTGGGTCACAATGAACGAGATGAACGAAGAGCAGTACGACTACGTGCTGCGGCTGCGCGGCCATCACATGGTACCGAACCTCGAGATTGCAATACGCATGGCGCACAAGCTGGGCGTGCGCATTGCCACGGGTGCCGACAACGCTTACCAGCTCAAATCCATTAATCGCATCTCTTTTGAAGTCGAGAAGTTCGTCGAACTCGGGTTCAGCAATTTCGACGCACTGCAAACAGCGACGGTCAGTGCAGCGGAATTGCTCGGCATCTCGGACCGCACCGGTCGCATTGCACCTGGCTACGAGGCGGATTTGATCCTGGTGCCGGGCAATCCCCTGGAAAACATCGGTGTCTTGCACGATGTGTTGCTGGTGATGAGTAATGGCAAACTTGCGGTTAAGCGCATTCCGTTTGCGCTGGCGGAAGACTAGCCAGTAACCCAGGAAGCGCCCCCAAGCTTCCGCGCTGTTTGCCGACGTCGTCGCTCCGACAGCGGCAATGCGTCAGATCAAGCTGCGTCGCAGGCTTTCCGCAGCCAGGCTTTTACTTCGGCATCGAGCTCTTTTTTGCTGCTAATGCGCACACGATGACTGACCATGGCGTTAAAGCTGCCTGATGCTTCAAGGCGGCCGCCGGGTTT
>JBATFU010000166.1:0-5590 GCA_049665065.1 Woeseia sp.
GTTGCTAACAGACTACGAAAAGCCGGTGTATAACGCCGCTTTTCGCATGCTTGGCAATCGCGACGACGCAGCGGATGTCACGCAAAGCGCCTTTATGAAGGCGTTTGAGAAAATCGCCAGTTTCAACAGCGCACATCGCTTTTTCAGCTGGATCTATCGCATCACGATGAACGAAGCGATCGACCAGTTGCAACGCCGCGGGCGCATGCAGCAGGTTGACGTTGAGCTCGTTGACGAGAATGCCGCGCCGCAGCGCGAGGTCGATGCCAGCCAGGTCAGCGACGAAATTCAAGCGGCGCTGCTGGAGCTCAATGACGATCATCGTGCCGTTATTGTTTTGCACTACTTCAGCGATTGTAACTACCAACAGATTGCGGAAACCCTGGACATTCCGGAGAAAACCGTGAAGTCCCGTCTTTTCAGCGCACGCCAGCAGCTCAAGCTGCGGCTTGCCCGGCACGGAATTTTCTCCCTATGAATGATTCACGCCTCGACGAGCTGCTCAATGCAGAGCTCGACAATGAGCTCAGCACAGACGAACAACAGGAATTGCAACAGCTGCTCGAGACATCCGATGAGGCCGCTGCCGAACGCCGCACCTACATGAAACTTGATCAGATGCTGCGCGATATGCCGCAGCAATTGCTGCCGGCAATGTTGCATCAACGTATCGTATCCGGCGCAAGGCTGCCGAAGGCCGAGGCCAAAACGCGACCGTCGTGGTTCGGCAATCTGTGGCAGTCGCCGGTAACGCGCTTCAGTTTTGCCGCCGCGGCAGGCGTACTGCTGAGTCTGGCGATCTTTAACGCCGGCGGCCCGAACATCGTCGAGGCACCCAGCAGCGACATGCTCGGCTCAATGGTTCCAACCCAGGGAGACAGCGTTGACCTGATTGACCGGCTGCAGCTCTCCGGTGCTGGCTTCGCCAGCGGGGCTACGCTGCTGCAGCAGGAGGAAGGGCTGATTTTGAGCATAGACCTGGAATCCGATACGCCTGTTGAAATTACGGTGGATTTTTCAAACTCTGGTGTACAGCCGACTTCGTTGTCGAACGCCAGCAACAATTTCGAGATCGCGAATTTTGAAGCACCGTTTTTACGACTGCGCGGCAACGGCCAGCGCAAGCTGCAACTTTCACTAAGTCGCATCGGAGATGCGACGGCTGCAGACGCAGCCACTATCCAGCTGGAATTCTCCAGCACGGGACATGCTTCTCAGAGGGGATCATTGAGACTGTCCCATTAGAGTGTATTGCGTTAATTCACGGGGAATGCACCACTGTCCCTGTTAAAAAACCAAGGAGCAAGGCGATGAGCAATCAAGACAGTTCAAAATCTCGGACGACAGCGGTCCTGGCAATATTTGCGATGGCCATCGGCGTCGTAGCGTACTACGGCGTCAAATACCCCATCCCTGATGACGGCGCCAGCGGTACCGTCGCACCGGCCGAACGTTACCGGGGAGAGCAGATCACGGCTGACGACGTCACTCTTGGTGACGAGAGTGTCGCGCAGGTTATGCAGACGGATATCTACCAGATGATTATCGAAGACGCAGCTTTTGCAGCAGCGTTGCGCGACGAATCATTCCGCCAGCTGCTTTCCAACGACGCGTTCCTGACAGCAGCGAACCAGGATTCGTTCCGCAATGTAATGCGTAACGATGCCGCGGTTGCCGCACTGCGTGGTGATGCGGCGCGAATCGCTGCAAGCAGCGACGCGTTTCTGACCGCAGCAAGCAATGACGCATTTATGCTGGCCGCCGGCAACAGCGCGTTCCGTGCTGCGCTGCGGGAAGATTCGTTCTTGACGGCCCTGCGCTCTGACGCACTCGCGTCAGCAATGCAGAACGATGCGTTCCTGCGATTGATGCGTACCGACGCATTCCGCACGGCTATGCTCAGCGACGCTGCGCGCGATGCAGCTCGTAACGGTGCATCAGTCATTGATGCGATGCGCGGCGACGCAAAGCTGCGGGCCAGCCTGGCAAACGACGCCAACCTGAATGCCGCGTTCAACAATGACGCGTTCCGCATGGCGCTGAGCAACGACTCGTTCCGGGCCGCCTTGAGCAATGACTCATTCCGCAATGCCCTGCGCACCGAGTCGTTTCGGGCAGTGATGCGTGAAGATGCGTTTGCCAACGTGATGCGCTCGGCGTCTTTCCGGGCCAGCCTCAGCAATGACGCGTTCCGTACGGCGATGCGTAGCGATGCCCTGCTGAGCGCTATGCAGAACGATGCATTCGCCAATGCGATGGCCAACGACAGCTTCCGCAACGCGTTCAGAAATGAGGCATTCCGCAGCGCTCTGCGCAGCGACTCTTTCAGAGCGGCGTTAAGCAACGATAGCTTCCGCAACGCACTGCGCAGCGACTCGTTCCTGAACGCAATGAGCAACGATGCCTTCGCAAGGGCAATGCGTACTGAATCCTTCCGCCAGTCAATGCGGCAGGACGCCCTGCGGGATGCGCAACGCGACGCGTCGCGTAGCAACAACTAAGAGCGCGCAGCAAAAAAAGCTTCGAGCACTACATCGCCAACGCTCGATCGCGATCCGTCCGCCGCAAGGCGGGCGGATTGCGTTTTTGCTTTCTCACAAGCATAGTCGGTCCTGAATCCAGCTAAGTTCGGGCACTAGAATAAGAATGAGCAATCCGAAGCTTTATGTTTTCCTGATCGCCTGCTTCTTTCTACCTGGCAAAGCAGCGGCCGAGGCTTTCGAGCTGGACGTCGTCGAAACCGAAGACCTGCGATTACTTTACCTCGATCCGTTTCAGACTCACCTCGTTCCTTACGTCATTCGCAACTTCCAGAACTCACTTGAGTTTCAGAAGGAAGTTTTCGACTGGCAGCCCAAAGAAAAATCCACCGTGGTTCTCACGGACCTGAGTGACTACGGCAACGCCGGGGCCGGCGCATCGCCGTCCAATGGCGTGTCAATTTTCATCGCGCCGGCCAGTCGCACGCTTGAGACCATGCCCAGCAGCGAGCGCATTTTCATGATCATGAATCATGAACTGGTGCACGTTGCGAACATGGATGTCAGCAATCGCCAGGACCAGCGCTGGCGACGTTTTTTCGGCGGCAAGCCGCGCCAGACGGATCGTCACCCGCTATCGATTCTTTACAACTATCTGACCGTACCTCGCCTCAGCGCGCCGCGCTGGTATCTCGAGGGCGCAGCCACCTTCATGGAGACCTGGATGTCAGGCGGCATTGGCCGCGCCCAGGGCGCCTATGACGAAATGGTGTTCCGCTCGATGGTGCGTGATGACGCGTATTTCTACAGCGATCTCGGCATCGTCTCGGAAGGCGTCAGCGTTGACTTCCAGGCAGGCGTCAATGCGTACCTGTACGGCACTCGCTTCGTCAGTTACCTCGCGTACGAGTATTCCCCGCAGCACCTGATCGACTGGCTGAAACGCGGTGAAGACAGTGAGCGCTACTATGCCAAGCAGTTCAAAAAAGTATTTGGTATTGAGCTCGAAACCGCGTGGAATGACTGGATCGAATTCGAGCACCGTTTTCAGGAAGCCAATCTGGCAGCGGTTCGCGAACATCCGTTGACAGCGATACAGGCGCTAAGCGAGAAAGCACTTGGCTCAATCTCCCGCTCCTATCTCGATGAGGATCGGCAAGAACTCATCGGTGCTTTCCGCTACCCGGGTGTTGTTGCGCATGTGGGCGTGCTATCGCTAAAGGACGGCACGCTTCGGCGCGTCGTCGACATCAAGGGACCGATGACCTATCGCGTTACGTCCTCAGCATGGGATCCGGCCAGCCGCACCTTTTTCTACACCGCCGACAACCTGTCATATCGGGACGTAATGGCGGTGAATATCGATACCGGTGAGCAACGGATGTTGCTGAAAGACGCACGCATCGGCGACCTCGTGTTCAATGCGTCGGACAAGTCACTGTGGGGCTTGCGGCATCTTAACGGCTACGTATCGCTGGTCCGCATGCCCTATCCCTACGACAGCTGGACGCTCGTGCACCAATGGCCTTATGGCGATGTAGCCTACGAGCTGGACATGTCCGCCGACGGGCAGTACCTGTCGGCGTCACTGGGCGACATCACCGGCGCCCAGCGCCTCAAGGTTTTTCGTACCGCAGATTTACTTGAAGGCAATGCCGAGGCGGTTAGCAGTTTTGACTTCTCGCCCGCTGTCCCGGAGGGCTTTGTGTTTTCGCCGGATGGACGTTTCCTCTACGGCAGCTCTTTTTACACGGGTGTATCCAATATTTTTCGCTTCGAGATCGAGAATGGCGAGCTGGAAGCATTGAGCAACGCCGAGACCGGCTTTTTCCGGCCGCAACCAATGCGCGATGGCCGCATGCTCGTTTTTGAATACACGGGACAGGGTTTCGTACCCGGCATTATCGATGCCGAGCCGCTCGACGACGTCAGCAGGATCACATTCCTCGGCAACGAGATAGCCATGAAGCATCCGGTCGTACGCGACTGGAATGTTGCCGGCAAACTGGCCGGCTTCGATGACAAGGAGCTTGTCACGTATCGCGGCAAATACCGCCCGTACCGGGAACTCGAGCTGCAGAATGCGTTTCCTGTGATCGACGGTTATCGTGACACCGAGGCACTTGGCTGGCGTTTTCAGTTCAGCGACCCCGCGCAGTTTCATAAATTCAACGCGACGGCGAGTTATTCGGTCAACGGCGATTTGCCGAGCGACGAAAACCTGCACGTTGAATTGGAATACCAGGCGCTGAACTGGCGCGCCGAATACCGGCACAATGGCGCAGACTTTTACGACCTGTTCGGACCAACGAAACGCAGCCGCAAAGGTGACGCCTGGGTACTCGGTTACGACAAGGCGCTCATTTACGACAAGCCGCGCCAGCTCGATTTTTCCAGCTCAGTGGCCTACTACACCGGGTTTAATGCGCTGCCTGGCAATCAAAACGTGTCGACCGCAGCAATCGAACACATCCTGGCAGTCAACGTCGGCCTCGATTACACAAACACCCGCAGCTCCATTGGCGCTGTGGAACACGAAAAAGGAATCCAGTGGGGCTTTTCGGTCGGTGCGACCGATTCTGATCTTGGCCGCGTTTACAAACCACAGGCTGATTTCGATTTTGGCTTTGCCTTGCCGTGGCAACACGCGTCACTGTGGTTTTATAACTCGGGTGGCATCAGTGACGGCGACAGCAATAATCCCCTGTCCGGCTTCTACTTCGGTGGTTTTGGCAACAACTATGTCGATGATGGCAAGGTAAAGCGTTTTCGCCAGTCTTCAAGCCTGCCCGGCTTTGAGATTGACGAGATCCGCGCGACCGACTGGGTCAAATCGGTCGCGGAATTCAACCTGCCACCCTGGCGCTTTCGTGAGGTCGGCACACCCGGCTTTTTCCTGACGCACGTGCGCCCGACGGTTTTCTACGGTGCGCTGTTTGCTGATCCCGGCGATCCCCTCGAGCGCACGGTGACCACGCTGGGCGCACAGCTCGACCTCAGTTTCACTATCGTGCATCGCCTGCCAATGACGTTGTCCGTCGGCTATGCCACGGGTTACGACGAAGGCACGCGACGCGGCGACGAGTGGATGGTCTCGCTGAAGATACTGT
>JBATFU010000167.1:0-2375 GCA_049665065.1 Woeseia sp.
GCAGCGTCAGGTCGCGCAGCGGGTAACGGGCTTTGCCGCCCTCGATAAATGAACCGTTCCGGATCCTGAATGAAAAATCGCCGGTGCGCGGATCAACCTTTCCGTCTGAATAGGTTTCGACGAGCACTCCGCGTCCAGCCGCATCCAGCACATCGTCCCGCGTGTCGGTGCCGTTGGCGATAAACGTACAGCTCATGCGCGGCTGCGGAGCGTAACGAAAGGACTCGCGGCGTCCGGAACCCGTCGGCGCGACGCCCGCCGCGGCGGCTGTTGTCCGGTCATGCAGGAAAGATTTCAAGATGCCGTTTTCGATCAGCACATTGCGTTGCCCGGCGATGCCCTCGTCATCCGTGTTCAGTGCGCCGCGTTCATGCGGCATCGTTGCATCATCGATAACGCTGACAAACGTTGCTGCAACCTGTTCGCCGAGCCTGCCTGCATACGGCCCGCCGCCCGGCTCGCTGAAGTCAGCTTCAAGTGCGTGGCCCAGCGCCTCGTGCAACACGATGCCGCTCGTGCCTGCAGCGAGCACGACAGGCATCTCGCCGAGCGGCGGTCGCCGCGCGTCGAACCGCACGAGGGCGCGTTCAACCGCTGTCTTTGCGAGCTCATCAAGGCGCTCGCGTGCAAACCATTCAACGCCGCGGCGCGCCGAAACGCTGGCGAAGCCGCTGTGCCGTTCAGCGCCGCGCTGCACCTCGACCTGCACGCTGAGGCGCGTGAGCGGCCGGCGATCGGTAACGAGATTGCCATCGAGCGTTGCAATAAGGATGCGTTCATCCGCGTCCTGCCAGTCAACGGTGACGGATGCGACAGACGAGTCGGCGGTCCGTGCGCACTCTGTAACCTGTTCAAGAAGGTGCCAGCGGCGATCGAGTGACACATCAGTCCAGTGAGTTTTCACCGGGTAAGAATCATTGCCTGGCAAGATCGCAAAGCGTGACGGCGCGGGCGCAGCGCTGCCGGTCGCGATCGCAGCGGCATCGCGCGCTGCAGCCAGCAATCCTTCGGCGGTGAGAACTTCCGTTGCGACAAATCCTGTCTGGCCATTATTGACGACGCGCAAACCGGTGCCCTGTTCAATGGAGATTTGCGGTGCTGCCGCCACGCCATCCTCAAGCCGCAGGTGTTCGTTACGCGCATGCTGGAAGTACAGATCGGCAAGCGCTGCGCCGTTGGCCGTCAACTCCGACATGACGCGCGCCAGGAGCTGCTGATCGACACCGAACCAGGTCAGAAACGGATTTTCAGGTACCGGCTCGCTCAACGGGATGGCAGGAAACGTCGCACAGCCGGCCAGGAACGCCGGCATGCTGATGACCGCTGTTCCGGCACCGAGCTGCTTCAGGAATGCACGTCGAGCGCCGTCCAGTGCGTTGTCTTGCCTCACCGCTGCCGCTGACCTCGCCAGTATTGCAGCAAACCGAAGCCGAACAGCATGCCGCCCAGGTGCGCAAAGTTTGCGACGCCGGGCGAGCGCCCGCTGACGCCGAGGTACAGCTCCATGAGGCCGTAGAACAGCACGAAGTATTTGGCGCGCATCGGGATCGGCGGAAAGATCAGCATCACCGTGCGATTTGGAAAAAACATCGCATAGGCAAGCAGCAAACCGAACACGCCACCTGAGGCACCGATGGTCGGGTAGATGCCGCCCTGCAGCTGCGCCACGATCAGTTGCACAAACCCTGCGCCGACGACGCAGGTCAGGTAATAGATCGCAAAGCGCTGCGCACCCAGTGAGCGTTCGATATCACGACCGAACATCCACAGTCCAAACATGTTGAAGAAAATATGCCCGGGGCTGCCGTGCAGGAACCCGTAGCTCAGCAGCTGCCAGATCTCGAACGGCGGCGCCTGCGACGCGGTTGGCCATAGCGCGAGGAAATACAGCAGATGGTTCGGGTAAAACTGCTGACCCGCGTAGGCAAGGCCGTTTGCAACCAGCAATATAAAAATGACGGTCGGAATGGCGCTGTTGTCCTGGACCGGGCGGCGTTGATAGACGTGCTGAGACAAAGTAGTGAATTCCTGTTAGCGAGTTAGCGTTACGACTGCGGCATGTCAAAGAAGTTTATCCGGCATGTTCACCAGCCACCGCCGCCACCACCACCGCCACCGCCGCCGGAAAAACCGCCGCCACCACCACCGGACGAAGAGCCCGGCGCGTTCATCGACGAACTGATCGCGGAGTTAAGGCCGCTCGATATACTCGAGGTCGCCGAACTCAGATTGAGATTATTCCAGGCGCCGTTGTACCAGGTGGGCTGGTAGGGCCTGCCGTCGAGGCCACGCAGGCTCTCGAATACCTTGGTGAAGCGCTCTGCCCATTGCTGTTCGACACCCAGCGCGAGTGCGTACGGCAGGTAGGCTTCGAA
>JBATFU010000168.1:0-6651 GCA_049665065.1 Woeseia sp.
GCGGTAACGATTACGGCAGGCGCGCTGGAGCAAAGCAATGTCAACGTGGCAATGACACTCGTCAACATGATTGAGCTGTCGCGGCAGTACGAGATGCAGGTCAACGTAATGAAAACCGCCAAAGAGAATGCAGATGCCGCCGCCAAACTGATGAACGTTGGCTAGGCACATGGGAATCAGACGGAGTAGGAAATGAATCAAGGATTATGGATTGCAAAGACGGGGCTGGACGCGCAGCAAACGCGCATGTCAGTCGTGTCGAACAACCTGGCCAACGTGAACACGACAGGTTTCAAACAGGATCGCGCTGTATTCGAAGACCTGTTGTACCAGAACGTGCGTCAGGCCGGCGGTCAGTCGTCGCAGGATACCGAGCTGCCATCCGGCATGAACATCGGTACCGGCGTGCGCATCGTGGCAACTGAAAAAATGCATACGCAGGGCAACCTGCTGCAGACCGAGAATGCGCTCGATGTCGCAATCAACGGCCGCGGATTTTTCCAGGTGCTGACACCGGATGGCAATCTCGGCTACTCACGCGACGGCAGTTTCCAGCGTAATGCGGAAGGCGAACTCGTGACAGCCGGCGGCTATCGAATCCAGCCCAGCATCGTCATCCCGGAAGGTGCGCAAAGCATAACGATCGGCACCGATGGCACGGTGAGCGTGCGTTTGCCCGGACAGGCGTCGCCTGCACAGGTGGGCACACTTGAAACGGTAGATTTCATCAACGCCGGCGGCTTGCAGCCGATCGGTGAAAACCTTTACCTCGAGACGGCATCGAGCGGCACACCGCAAACCG
The DNA here is from genome assembly GCA_049665065.1 of Woeseia sp. GTDB lineage: Bacteria > Pseudomonadota > Gammaproteobacteria > Steroidobacterales > Woeseiaceae > Woeseia. Next base: position 803 of record JBATFU010000168.1, read on the forward strand.
GTACACCGGGCCTTGACGGTTTCGGCTCGCTGATCCAGGGGTCTCTCGAAGGTTCGAACGTCAACGTCGTTTCGGAGCTCGTCAACATGATCGAGACCCAGCGCGCCTATGAAATGAATTCGAAGGCGATCTCGACGAACGACCAGATGATGCAATACCTGAACAACAACCTCTGACAGGATTCGCCATGACGACTAACGCAATGAACGCGCTGACCCGCTCAGGCATCGCCACCCTGGCGCTGCTGACCTTGAGCGCCTGCGCAAGGATTGAAGCGATTCGCGATCCCTACGAACCACCGCTGCCGGTGATGCCGGAAGTGGCGCCCGCAACGAGCGGAGCCATTTACCGTGACGGTGGGGCAACGCGCCTTTTTGAGGATCTGCGCGCGGCGCGGGTTGGCGATATTCTGACGGTGCGTCTCATCGAAAGCACGGCAGCATCGCTGCAATCAAACACGAGCACGTCGAAGTCAACGGCCGCCGAGTTGACGACGCCAACATTTCTCGGTCGCCCCGTTACGAAGAACGGTGTCGCACTGTTCGACGGTTCATTGTCGGGCGACCAGTCTTTTGCCGGCGCCGGCGCGACGAACCAGAGCAACAGCCTGCAGGGCAGCGTTACCGTCACAGTCGTCGAGCGCTTTGCAAACGGTAACCTGCGCATCCGCGGTGAAAAGCGCGTGCTGTTAAACCAGGGCAACGAATACATTCGCCTGTCGGGCATCATCCGTGCCTACGACATCGAGCCGGACAACTCCGTGCCATCTGCGAGAGTAGCGGACGCACAAATTTCATACAGCAGCAAGGGCGTGCTGGCGGCGGCCAACAAGATGGGTCCGTTCGCGCGCTTCTTTAACTCTGTGCTGACGCCTTTCTAGGGAACAACCATGATCAAGCCGATACGAAAAATTCTGACAGGCATAGGCGCATTTTGTGTGCTGGTGGCGATGACTGTGCAACCGGCCCATGCCGATCGCGTCAAGGATCTTGCCAGCGTCGCTGGCGTGCGTAACAACCAGCTCGCAGGATACGGTCTCGTTGTTGGTTTGAACGGCACCGGCGATCAGACGAGCCAGACCCCGTTCACGGTGCAAAGCATCAAGAACATGCTGACCCAGTTCGGCATTACTATTCCACCGGGCACCAGTCTGCAGCTGAAAAACGTCGCTGCTGTCACGGTGCACGCGGATTTGCCGCCTTTCTCGAAGCCGGGCCAGGCCATAGACGTCACCGTGTCTTCCATCGGTAATGCCAAGAGCCTGCGCGGCGGCAGTTTATTGCTGGCGCCACTGCGCGGCGCGGATGGCAACGTCTACGCTGTTGCACAAGGCAATCTTGTCGTGGGTGGCTTCGGCGCCAGCGGTGACGACGGTTCGAGTGTAACCGTGAACATACCGAGTGCGGGTCGCATTCCGAACGGTGCAACCGTCGAGCGTAGCGTGCCGAGCGATTTTAATTCGGGTGAGTCGATCCTGCTCAACCTGCATCAACCGGATTTTACGACCTCACACCGACTGGCGAGCTTGATTAACGAATCGCTCGGCGGCGGAACGGCAAGCTCAGTCGATGCCGTCACTGTGAGTGTGCAGGCGCCAAGCGATCCGGGGCAGCGCACCTCGTTTCTTTCCTACCTCGAAAATCTCGAGGTGGATCCGGGCCAGGCAGCGGCGAAGGTCATTATCAATTCTCGTACCGGCACCGTGGTCATCGGCTCACTGGTACGTGTGTCACCGGCAGCCGTGTCGCACGGTTCACTCGTGGTCACGATCAGCGAGCAGCCGATGGTGAGTCAGCCGGTCGCGGCATTTTCGGATGCCGGTGAGACCGTGGTGGTGCCGAGTTCGCAGGTGCAGATTTCGCAGGCGGATTCCAAGATGTTCATGTTTGATCCGGGTACCAGCCTCGACGAGATCGTGCGCACGGTAAATCGGGTTGGCGCTGCGCCGGGCGACCTCGTCGCCATACTCGAGGCGCTGAAGCAGGCTGGCGCGTTGCGCGCCGAGCTTGTGGTTATCTGAAAACGCTCTCATGACTTCCGCTGTCACCGACTTCGGCCAATTTGCAAGTCTGCGCGCGAGTGCAGACCGGCAGGATCCGGCCGTGTTGCGCGAAGTGGCAAGTCAGTTCGAAGCATTGTTCGTGCAGTCGATGCTGAAAAATATGCGCGGCGCGGAACTCGCCGAACCGATGTTTGGCAGCGACCAGATGGACATGTACCAGGATATGTTTGACCAGCAGCTGTCGCTGGAGATGGCAAGCGGCAAGGGTCTTGGCCTCGCAGACATGCTGGTGCGCCAGCTGGGCGGTGAGGGCGCCGCGTTGCCGACACCGCAGCAATCGTACGCGGTGCCAGCGCCGCAAACGATGCGCGGGGCGGTTGCCAATATTCCAACCTGGACTGACCCGGATCAATTTGTCAGCGACGTGTGGCCGCATGCCAAACGCGCGGCTGCCAGGCTCGATGTCGCGCCGGAAGCGCTCGTCGCCCAGGCAGCATTGGAAACCGGCTGGGGCGCGCACGTGATGCGTGATCGCCGCGGTGCTTCCACGTTCAACCTGTTCGGTATCAAAGCCGACAGTAACTGGCAGGGCGACAAGGTCGCGAAATCAACGCTGGAGTTCGAGGATGGCGTCGCGAGCCGGCGAGTAGAGAAATTTCGCTCCTATCCGGATGTTGCGGCGGTATTCGACGATTACGCCACCCTGATTTCCGGCAAGGCACGCTATGCGGATGTGAGCGGTAAAGGCGCGGACACTGGCGGTTTCGCAGCAGCACTGCAGGAAGCCGGCTATGCAACGGATCCGCGCTATGCCGAGAAAATAGAACGAGTACTGAATGGCGAGACGATGCGCCAGGCGCTCGGGAAGCTAAAGAATTCACCCGCCCAGCCGATAACGGCGGGGCTAGCGTCTGTCGCGTCTGACTGACGCCTGAGGAAACTTCATGGCCAACCTTCTTTCAACAAGCTTAAGCGGTATGGTGGCGTTCCAGCGTGCGCTGGAAATGACAGGCCATAATATTGCCAACGTCAACACAGAAGGGTACAGCCGGCAGGTTGCTGATTTTACGACCCGGCCGGGTCAGCAAACCGGTGTTGGTTTTATTGGCTCCGGCACGCAGATCACTACCGTAAAACGCATCTACGACTCTATTCTCGGCTCGCAGCTGCAGTCGAGCACGACGAGTTACGCGCGTTTTGCGGCCATGAACGACCTGTCGACGCGACTCGATACATTGCTCGCCGATCCCAGTACCGGCCTCAACGTGCAGCTGCAAAGTTTTTTCAACAGCGTGCAGGATATTGCGAATGATCCGGCTTCATTGCCGACCCGGCAGGCATTGCTTGGCGAGGCTGACGGGCTCGTCCTGCGCTTTGCCGAGCTCGATCGCCAACTCGGCGGCATGGATAGCGAACTGAACCAGCGCATGTCGGCAGCAGTTAGCGAAATCAACCAGATAACCGATTCCATCGCGCGCCTCAACAAGCAGATAGTGGTAGGGCAGGCGCAGGCCGGCCAGCCTCCGAATGATTTGCTGGACCAGCGCGACCTGCTGGTCCGCGATCTGTCGTCGCTCGTGTCGGTTAACACGATCATGCAGGACGACGGTTCGATGAACGTGTTCATCAATAGCGGGCAGAACCTCGTCATCGGCAGTGAGTCGCGAGCGCTCGGCACGCGCGCCAGCGAGTTCGATCCGACTCGCGTTGAGGTGACGCTGCTTGGGCAGAATGGCAGTACGCCACTCGGCAACAGCATCAGCGGTGGCACCCTGGGTGGGCTGATGGAGTTTCGGGACCAGGTTCTTGATCCGGCGCGAAGAGCGCTCGGCGAGACCGCCCAGGCGATGGCACTGACATTCAACGAGCAGCACGCGTCGGGTATGGATCTGTACGGCAATCTCGGTGGCGAGTTTTTCAGCATTGATCCGCCGACCGTGTATGTGTCACGCGATAACACAGGAACAGGCACGGCGGCGGCAACGATCTCCGATCTGGGTGCGCTGACAGGATCCGAGTATGTCCTGGAATTCGACGGTGCGAGCTACAGCCTCACGCGCGCTGACAATGGCCAGCCTGTCACGATGACCGGCACGGGCAGCGCGGGAGATCCGTTCGTTGCCGAGGGAATTAATATTGTTACGGGCGGTGCGCCGGCCTCGGGTGACAGGTTGCTGATCAGGCCCTCCATCAACGGCGCGAAAACCATTTCCCGGGCGTTGACCGATCCGCAGGCGCTGGCAATGGCCGCGCCGACGCGTACCGCAGCTTCACTCGATAATATTGGCAGCGGCAAAATTTCGCCGTCCGCCGTCGTCGATCGAAACGATCCAGGGCTGCTGAACGATTACGTTATCGAATTTACGGGCAGCAATACCTATACCGTCAACGGTGCCGGTTCATTTACCTATACGAGCGGCGACCCGATTTCGATTGGCGGTTCCGAATTTGCGATTTCCGGCGAGCCATCGATCGGCGACCAGTTTACGCTTGAGGCGAACACGGCGGCATCCGGCGACAATCGCAATGGCCTTCAGCGTGCGAACCTGCAGGCCGTTGGCATTCTGGACGGTGGCACCATCAGCATTAACGAGAGCTATGGCCAGCTGGTGACGAACGTCGGCAGCACGACACGCCAGGTGCAGGCGAATTTCGAAGCACAGGGCGTCGTACTCGAAAACGCCGAGAATGCGATGTTAGCCAAGTCAGGCGTGAATCTTGACGAGGAAGCCGCCAATCTGCTGCGTTTCCAGCAGTCCTACGAGGCAATGGCGCAGGTCATCAGCATTGCCAGTCAGATGTTCGATACATTGCTCAACGCGACGCGGAGATAAGCAATGCGGGTTTCAACTCACAGTTCCTTTCAGCGCGGCCTGAGCATGATGCAGCAGCTGCAGACTGCGCTCGATCGCACGCAGCAGCAGATTTCCAGCGGCCGCCGCCTGCTGAGTCCATCGGACGACCCGATCGCTGCGGCGCGCACCGTCGAGATGCGGGAATCGCTGGCGCGCATGGAACAGTTTGATCGCAACGGTGAAATTGCCCGCAATCGACTCAGTTACGAAGAAAGCACGCTCGTCAGCGTGAACAATGTGCTGCAGCGTGTGCGTGAACTCGCACTGCAGGCCAATAACGATACCCAGTCGCCGGACACGCGCGCTCAGATTGCCGGCGAGATGCGTGACCGTATCGACGAACTTGTCGCGCTGGCCAATCAACGCGACGGCACCGGCCGCTACCTGTTTTCCGGCAACCGCGATGCGACAACGCCGGTGAGCGCTGCAAACGGTGCGTTCAGCTATAACGGCGACCAGGGGCAACGCCTCATTCAAATCGGTGAAGATCGCCAGATCGCGGACGGTGATTCCGGCGCGGCGGTGTTCTTCTCGGTAAAAGCGGGCAACGGCACCTTCGCGACGCGCGCCAGTGCCGGTAACAGCGGTCTCGGCCAGCTCGGTGTGGGCAGCGTTACCGATTTTGCGCAATACGACCAGGATGTCTACACGGTCCGTTTCACGACGGAAAATAGCTACGACGTGCTCGATTCCGGCGGCGCGGTGGTGACAAGCTCGGCGTTTACGCCCGGCGACACCATCGGTTTTCGCGGCATCGAATTTGCGATAGCCGGAACGCCCGCGGCCGGCGACGAGTTTGTGGCTGAGCCGAGTCGAAACCTGGACATGTTCAGCATCGTGCAGGACCTCGTCAGCGTGCTGGAAAGCCCGGTGGTCGATGACCAGAGCAGGGCGGCGCTGCACAACGGCGTCAACGGCGCATTACTTGATCTCGACCAGGCGATCGGCAATGTGCTGAGCGTGCGCACCCAGATTGGCTCACGGCTGCAGGC
>JBATFU010000169.1:0-5144 GCA_049665065.1 Woeseia sp.
TCACGAACTCCACTCGTTTCCGAACGGCGTGGACTATCTCATCACCCTCAACCGAATTGTTAGGGGCGGGACGCTCTAGCCTGTTATTAAGAACACTGAAGTTCCCAGGTAGTCTCTGCACCTTCCGACGGTGTACCGCCGGCTTGGCTCAGGATTGCCATCGGCTCATGCCGAGAAGGTTTCCCTGAATTCATCCCGTTCGTGCTGCGACTTTCGCCGCAGTAGCACCATTCTGATGAGTCCCCTGCTCTAACCAACTGAGCTACAGGCCCATTTCTGGGACGGCGAGTTTATCAGATACTTCAATACTAAAGCGATGCCTCAAAAAAAAGGGAGCCGAAGCTCCCTTTTTCCTGATTCATACCCGAACTAGAAACCGATTTTCAGGTCCAGGTAGTAGTTGATGCCGAGATCCGTGTGCATATCAGCGAAGTAACCGAAGCTGTCGTCCGCCAGCGGTGCGCGTTCATCGGTGATGTTGTTGATGCCAAGCTGCACTCTGACCGCGGTGTCGTACCAGCCGTCCAATCGGTAATTCATGGCCAGATTGTAGGTCGTCATCGTCGGGATCACGTAGTAGATCGGATCGTTGGTGACCGGATCGGCCAGCGTCAGCGAGGTCTGAATGAAATCGCCAAGACGGACGCCGCTGATATTGGCTCCCCAGTCGCCCATGCTCCAGCCAACGCGAAGTGTGTGTTTCTCTTCGGCATTGCCGTCCTGGCGCACCAGGTTGGCAAAACCAACGACGGGTACATCGGCCGGCAGCTGGCCGCTTTCCTTGGCTGCGACCAGCTCGGCCGCCGGACCACCGGCTACCTGCTCGTACTTGTCGAGGAAGGAAGAAACGTAGCGCAGGTCGAAGTTACCAATGCTGGTATCGACGTTGTAGTAAATGCCGATGTCGTGCCCGCGAACAATGCGCCGGTCGAGGTTCGCGTAGGTGTCGTCGATCTGCTGTACCTGGCCTACCGGACAAATGCCGGCGTCGAGGTAAAGCTGTGCATCGGCAGGATCCAGCGTTGCCGCACTTTCGCGAATCGCCGCAGGATTGCCGGTGGCAGATGCGCAGTTAGCCGTACCCTGATCAAGACGAAGCAACAAGTCCAGCGCCGTATGATTTTCCTCGCCAAACAGGCCGATCGTGTTTTCTTTATCGATCTCCCAGAAGTCGAGTGTCAACGTCAGGCTTTCGGTCGGCTCAATCACGATACCGAAATTCGTGTTTGTCGATTCCTCAGGTACCAGAGTCTTGCTGCCGCCGGCCAGGCGCTGCATGCCGTAGGAGCAATCCAGCGTGTCCTGGTTCGGATCGGCAAACAGGCAGACGTAGTCATTGCGTGTATTGGATCGCGCGACATCCCCTTCGTTAACCGTCACCAGGTTTGGCACCCGGAAGCCTTGCGACCAGGAGCCACGCAGCAGCACCTGTTCGATCGGCCGCCAGCCCGCAGCGAGCTTGCCAACCGTCGTGTCACCAACGTCCGAGAAATTCTCGTAACGCATGGCGACCTGCAGGTCGAGATTTTCCAGAACCGGAATCTGCAATTCGCCAAATAGGGATGTGACGTCACGGTCACCTGAGCTGTCAAAGGACGGGCTCGAGTTCACGACGTCGGAGATGTTCGGAAACGTATTTCCCGAACTGTCCGTAAAGTTAATCGTGCCATCGAGTCGCGGATCGCGATCGTCGACAAAAGACTCCGTGCGGAACTCGATGCCGCCGAGCGCAGCCACTGGTCCGGCAGGCAGCTCGTAGAAGTCGTTACGCGACACCTTCAGATCGATCGACTTCAGTTCAGTCTTATTGTCGCGGCGAACCGAAATGAGGGTACGTTCGATATTGGTATTAGTCCGACCTCCAAAAGGATTAAATGCATCAGGACTCGGATCGTTCAGTGCTTCCTGCATTAACGAATTCGAGATGCGGTTGTAGGTAACGTCTTCCTTTTCAGCGCGAGACCACGATACCGCCGTATCCCAGTCCCAGTCGCCCCAGCTGCCGCGGAACCCCTGCAACAAGCGGAATGTTTTTCCGTCGTTGTCGACGATTCGCGGTACCTGCGCCCAACGATAGTTGTCCAGGATCAGCTGTACGCCGCCGGCAGGCAGCGAGGCCGCTGCCGCCAGACGGTTCGGTGAGGTCACAGGACCAAACGGATTGTAATAGTTTTGTGCACCCACCCGCAGCGGCGCAACGGCCGAGAGGCCAGTCGATGCATGACGAATCGTGTTCGTGTACGACAGGTAAACGGACGCTTCTGTAAAACTCTCGATGCCGTTGCCGAAATCGTGATTGATAAAGAGATAGCCATTGAAACGGTCAAGCGCGCTGTAAAGGTCGCGGTTTTCGTTGTTGCTGTAGCGATAGGTGCCCTGTCCATCGACGGCGCCGCAGGTGCCGTAGCCGAGATCCCACTGGCACTGCGGTGATCCGGCTGGGTACGTTTCGAACTCGCCGGCGGAATCCGTGTAGCCGGGCAGATTTCCGCTTACAAAATCGTACTGTCCGTACTCTGAGTTGGCACTGTTATTGCGGAACGCCGTGCTCCCCTCCCAGGGCGATCCAGCGGGCACGCGATCCCTGAAATCGTCGTTGTACCAGCGCTCTTCGTCTTGCGAATTGACCCGGTCGCGGCGGTAGTAGTCAGCAAACATGCTGATGTTCGTTGCGCCTTCGTTCAGGTTCTTGCCGTACTCCAGAGTCACGTGATGATCGTCGCGTGGCATATGGTCGTAGCTGCTAAAGCGGGTGCGAACATTGAAGCCTTCAAAATCGGTCTTCAGCACGTAGTTGACGACACCGGCGACGGCATCGGCGCCGTAAATCGCGGATGCGCCGTCGCGCAGTACTTCGACACGATCAAGTCCGAATACGGGCAAGCTCTGCGAGTTAACGGTATTCACCGGAATAAAGCTGCCGCCGACTTCTTCGGTCTGATAACTCGCAGCGTTTACCAGGCGCCTGCCATTTAGCAGTACCAGTGTGTTACCGGTACCCAGGTTGCGCAGGTTATAGGCGCCGATATCGCCGCGGGCAGAGTTCACGCCGCCGCTGATGTTTTCCGATTCGCTGAAGAAGTTTTGGCCTTGCTCCGCCATGAACTCCAGCAGCTGGTCGCCGGATTCAACGCCGAGTGCCTCGATATCTTTGGTATTGATTACGGATACTGGCAGCGCATCGGAGATTTGAGCGCCGCGAATTTGACTGCCGGTGACGACGATTTCTTCTACTTCTTCTTCGCCCTCCTGGGCGATGCCGTCGACCGGCAACATGGGTAAAAATAGCGTGCAACCCAGTACTGCCAGCCGCACATTGCGGCGGGCGCAGTAGATCAAACAAGCCATGATGATGTCCTCTGAAAAATGCGACCTGTGGCCGGCCGCGGCAGGCGCGCGACTGCCCGCCCAATGCCGAATATGCATCGATCGCGCAGAATCGCCTACGAAAAAAGGGCGGTCCATGCCGAAGCGATACGGAGCATCTTCAGGTGCTCCATGTTGCGTACTGACAACATAAATCAGCCCTTATTTTTCATAAGCTTAATGACAGACCCGGCACCTCGAGTCTGCGCCAGGGCACAGGTCACGAGCGGACCATTCATCGGCCTGGCAGGGATGGCCGACATTTTGCGCGAGAAATTGAGAGTGTCCGCAATGGTCCGCTGTCACGCGGGCAAAAAAAAGCCGGGCAGGCGCCCGGCTTTTGCTTTGCTTTTCAAACCTCAGTCTTCCAGCAGGAAGCTCCTGAGCTGATCGGAACGCGTCGGGTGGCGCAGCTTGCGCAGTGCCTTGGCTTCGATCTGGCGAATCCGTTCGCGGGTCACGTCGAACTGCTTGCCGACCTCCTCAAGCGTGTGATCCGTGTTCATGTCGATGCCGAAACGCATGCGCAGTACCTTCGCTTCGCGCGGCGTCAGACCCGCCAGCACCGAGTGCGTTGTTTCTTTCAAGCCCTCGGACGTTGCCGAATCGACCGGTGAATGCACCGTCTGGTCTTCGATGAAGTCGCCGAGATGCGAATCCTCGTCGTCGCCAATCGGGGTTTCCATCGAGATCGGCTCTTTCGCAATCTTCAGTACCTTGCGCACCTTGTCTTCCGGCATTTCCATGCGCTCGGCCAGTTCGTCCGGCAACGGCTCGCGCCCCATCTCCTGCAGCATCTGCCGCGAGATGCGGTTCAGCTTGTTGATGGTCTCGATCATGTGCACCGGGATACGAATGGTGCGCGCCTGGTCGGCGATCGAGCGCGTGATCGCCTGGCGAATCCACCACGTGGCGTACGTGGAGAACTTGTAACCGCGACGGTATTCAAATTTGTCGACCGCCTTCATCAGGCCGATGTTGCCTTCCTGGATCAGGTCGAGGAACTGCAGGCCACGGTTCGTGTATTTCTTCGCGATGGAAATAACGAGTCGCAGGTTGGCCTCAACCATTTCCTTCTTCGCACGGCGGGCTTTTGCTTCGCCGATCGACATCTGCCGGTTGATTTCCTTGATCTCGGAAATCTTCAGGTTCGTCAGCGTTTCAACGGCCACGAGCTTCCGTTGCGCACGCAACACGTCGTCCTTCATCTTCGCGAGGCTCGATGAATGCTTGCGCTTGGCACGTATGTGCTTGTCGATCCACTTGAGATCGGTTTCGCTTTTCGGGAAGCTCGACAGGAAGTCTTTCTTCGGCATACCGCAGTCACGTACGCAGATCTGCATGACCTGGCGTTCCTGCATGCGCAGTACCGATACCGAGGCACGCAGGTCTCTGACCAGCAAATCGGTCAACTTCGGCGCGAGCTTCAGCTCCATGATCTGGTCAGCTAGCTCTTCACGTACCTTGACCGTTTTCTTGTCGGATGCGCCGTTCTTTTCGATTGCCGTATGAACCCGCTTCAGGATGCGCCTGATCGCTGCCATGCGGGTCCTGACTTCTTCCGGATCGGGGCCGGTATCGACAACGACTTCTTCCTCGTCGCCATCGTCGTCATCGCTGTCCGATTTCGTAACGGGCGATTTGATTTCGTCCGGCGCGTTCGGATCAATGAAGCCAACAATGAAATCCTGCATGCGGGTGTCGCCCGCGAGTACCGCGTCACCGACACTCAGCAGTTGCTCGACCGACGGCGGAAAGTGCGCCATGTGGTACTTGAC
>JBATFU010000170.1:0-3796 GCA_049665065.1 Woeseia sp.
CGGCTGACGTTTTCCGCGATGACGGATTCGATGAAATCCAGCCCGTCCTGACGGCCGTTGGCGTCCTCGTCCCAGGGTACCGGCTGGCGCTGCACCAGCGTGGAACCGGAGAGATAGAACACGACCGGATCGAAACCGTCCTCATCGATACGGTCGTCTTCGTCGTCATCTCCGGGCACGGATTCGTCGACCTGCTTGTCGAAATCATCGTCAACGTCCGCAACTCCGGCAGCCGTGTCGCCGTTCATGTCGCCTGACCCGTCTTCGTCGATGGCGCCGTCTCCGTCGTTATCGACGTTGTCGCCGCTGTCTTCGCCATTGGCGCCGTCTTCGTCGTCGTCGCGTTCGAATCCGGTGCCTGTGTTTTCATCGACGTCGCCGTTTGCGTTGTCATCGATACCGGCGATGCCGGGCTGGCCGTCGTTGGTGGCATCGTCACCGAGGTCTTCATCGATACGCTCTTCCTCACCTGCGTCGCGAAAACCGTTGTTGTTTCGATCCATGTAATCGCGGTCGTTGTTCGCGTCGGCCCAGCCGTCGCCGTCGAGGTCAGCGTTAGGGCTCTGTGTAACGGCAAGCACCGCGGTCGCCAGTTTGCTGTCGCCTTCCGGCGGCTCTGGCGGCACACTTTGCTCGCGCAGGTTTTCGCGCCAGTTGGTTTTCGGGTTGTCGGGGAGCGGCAGCAGCAGGTGTCGCGACTCTGCTACCGCGCGCGTCATCTGTTGCAAAGCAAAGCGGGCATCGCGCTGCAGCGTCAGGCGCTGTTCCACCAAGTCGCGGGTCTCGAATGCGCGGCTCGCGATCCCCGCAATGCTCGCGAGCAACGTTGCGGCCAGCGCCGTTGCAATCAACAGCTCCAGCAGCGTAAAGCCTGCCTCGGCACAGCGATTGTGCATGGTGCGCACCGGTCACCGGCTCCGCAAGGTTGCGAGCGACTGCGTGCCGCCGGCAATTCGCACATTGATCCACAGCACGCCGTCGTCCGTGCCGGTAAACGGATCGTCGTCCGCATCGGCGTTGTCGGCGTCATAGGCTGCGATGTAGACCTGCACGCCGGCAGGCGTTGCCGGCGGATCCGAATAGCTGCTGGCGGTTGTCGGCCCGGCGGCCGCTGCATTGAGCATGCCAAACGGTTCGGCGAGAACTTCCTCAAGCCGTGCGACCAGCCGGTGGTGGTCACTCGTTTGTTGCCGTTCAATATCGGCACCGAGAAAGCCGTTCCGCAAAGCCTGCATGGCGGGCACCATCAGCACCGCAAGCAGGCTCACCGCGATCAGCACTTCGACCAGCGTCAGGCCGGTTTGCCGGTGGCGCCCCGGCAACTTTGGCGCAAGGCGCGTCATTGCACAGTGACCCGGCCGGTCAGGCCGTCCAGGTTCACCGCCGCCTGGTCCGCACCCAGTTTCATCGCGACGTTCAGCGTCTTGAGTATGGATTTGATTGAATCGAGGCAACGTGGCGTGCCGTTGACATCGAATCGCACGCTGTCATCGCTGTTGCAGGTGCCGCGAAATGTCGCAGTCAACGCAATGGCATCGGCCGCTGCGAATGCGTGCTTGTCGATATCGATGTGGTAGAGCGCCTTGCTGACCGGGTGACGGACGTCATACACCGGCTTCGCGTCGGGTGCCGTGCCGTCCATGCGGAACACCTGCAGCGACTTGCTGTCTTTCGTCAGCGTAAAGCCATGCGGCGTGCCGGTGCGCAGGGCTTCGCTACGCGCGAAACGCATCGCCGCGCCGTATTCACTCGCTGCAATTGCCAGCTGTTGCGGCTCGTTGGAAGACATTTGCGGCACAGCAATCATGGCAATGAGAGCAATAATGCCGACGACGACGAGCAATTCGACCAGCGTATAACCGCGCGCGTGTCTCGCGTTCATTGCGTCGCCTCCACGAAAACGGGGACACTCCGTACCTAACGATGATTACGTTAAATACAGGATGTCCCCTTTTTTTCTGCCGATTAAAGATCTTGCCTTAAGTCTCTTTAACGAGGGATGTCTTCATCCCTGTGGCCTGTGACTACTGGTCGCCGATGAATTCGCCGGTGATAGAGTCAAAACGCCAGCCGCCTGTACCGCCACTCGAAAGGCCGAGAACGCCAGTTGAAACAACGGTAACCGTGTTGTTGGAACCCAGCGGATTGATCGGCAGGTCGTCTTTCAGGTACGGGCCAAAGCGGAACTGGTTCGGGTCCGTGCCGGTGCAGGCGAGGCCGGTGTTGTTCGTGTAGTTCTTCAGCTGTGCGACAAACGCTGCTGCACCTGCCGCGCCCGCGACTGCACTGCCGTTGACACAGGTTGCGCCAGTCGACGCTACTGCGCCTGGATAGCTCGTGTGCTGCTGGCGATACAGGTCGATGGCGGCACGAATGTTCGCGACATTGGTGTCGTAAGCCGACTGCGTGGCGTCGTCCGTGGCGGCCGTGAATTGCGGCACGATAATCGCTGCCAGGATCGCCAGGATAATGACGACGATCAAGAGTTCGACCAGTGTGAAACCGCGTTGAAGGGTTCGTTTTCCTAACGAAATCATTTGCTTAGCTCCTAAAAAAGGCAAAATCAGTCTGCTACGTGATAGCTATCGGCGCCGGCGCCGATTTCTTTAGCGGGAAGTGCATGACGGGCGGAATTTTTGCGACTCCGGTCTCGTTCAGGAAACCGCTCGCGACAGTTTGAAGATTGGCAGGATCAGCGAACTGACGAGTACGCCGACGACCACGCCCATGACCAGCAGCATGATGGGTTCGGCCAGCTTCGACAGTGTCTCGAGTTTTTGCTTTAACTGCGCTTCGTAGTATTCGGCGATACGGCCCATGACTTTGCCGAGATTGCCGGTTTGTTCGCCGGTCGCAATCATGTGCTTGGCAAGATCCGGAATAAACGTTGATTCGGCAAAACCGCTGGCGACACCGGCGCCGGCCTGGACCTTGCTTTCGACGTCGGCGATGAGCTTGCGAAACAGCGTGTTCGGCACAACGTCGCGGCAGGCTTCGAGACTTTCCATGACCGACACCTTGTTGGACAGGGACAGGCTCAGCACTTGCAGGCACTGCACGAGGTAGATCTGCGTAAATATGCCGCGCAATCCCGGCGCGTGCAGTTTCAGGTAGTCAATTCGTGCCTTGCCGGACGCGCTCTTGAGCCAGTGGCGGGCGCCCAGCACGAACGCGCCGATGCCGGCAAGCACATACGCCCACTGCTGCCGCAGCACGTCGCTTGCAGCCATCAAGGCCTTGGTAGTTCCCGGCAACTGGTCATGGATCGAGGCGAACATCGTCGCGAACTTCGGAAACACGACCATCAACACGAAAATCACGACGCCGAAAGAAAACGCGATGAGGAACAGCGGGTAGGTGCCGGCGGAGACCAGCGTATTGCGCAGCTCCTCGCCCTTTTTATCCATCTGCAGCAGCTGTTGCAGAACCTGGTACATGAAGCCGCCGCCTTCGCTGGCGCTGATCAGGTTTACGTAGGTTGTCGAGAACACGGCGTCATGCTGTGCGAGTGCCTGTCCAAACGAGCGACCTTCGCTGACATCCTGTGCAATCTGCTCTACAACACGCCGCATCTCGGGTGATTCGGTTTGCAACACAATCGTGCTCAGCGCGCCATACAGGCTCTCGCCGGTTTCCAGCAACAGTGACAGCTGCTCCGTAAAAAACATGCGATCTGCAGAGCTAACGGGTTTGCGTCGCACCGGCAACTTGAAGGAAAAGCCTTTCGACGTTTTGTCCTGCGGCGCGTCCGCGGCGCTCATGTCATATTGCAATGCCATTCAACTCACCTAAATGC
>JBATFU010000171.1:0-2632 GCA_049665065.1 Woeseia sp.
GCTGCGCGGAGCATCGACGATCACGCAGCAGGTCGCCAAGAACCTGTACCTGTGGCGGGGGCGAAGTTTTGTCCGCAAGGGTCTCGAGGCCTACCTCGCGCTGCTCATCGAGGCAACGTGGTCAAAGCAACGCATACTCGAAGTCTATTTGAACATCGCGGAATTTGGTCCCGGCATCTATGGCGCGGGTGCGGCGGCCGAGATTCTTTTCGGCAAATCGCCGATGCAACTGAGTGACAATGAAGCCGCGTTGCTGGCCGCCGTGTTGCCAAACCCAAATCGATTACATGCAAACAGGCCGTCTGACTACGTGCTCGAACGGCGCACCTGGATTGTTAACCAGATTCAGCGGCTGCGGCGAGAGCAGTGGCTCACCCGTGTGGAATAGGCAAGCCAGTCAAGGTGTCACGCTTCCCCAATATCCTCATTCCACAAGGCAGGATTCGCGGCAATAAAATCGCGCATCATGTTGATGCACTCATCGTTGTTCAGAATATCGAGCTCCACCCCGCGGGCGCGCAGGTGCTCCTCGGGACCCTGAAACGTCCTGTTCTCACCGATGACTACTTTCGGAATGCCGTAGAGCAACACGGTGCCGCTGCACATATCGCAGGGCGACAGGGTTGAATAGAGGGTGGCTTTGCGATATTCGCTGGCTGACAGGCGTCCTGCGTTTTCAAGGCAATCCATTTCTGCGTGCAAAATCGGGCTCGCTTTCTGGATGCGCTGATTGTGCCCGCGCCCGACAATGCGATCGTCGATGACCAGTACCGAACCAATTGGAATACCGCCGACGCTTTCGCCCTTGCGTGCTTCGGCGATTGCGGCCTTCATAAAGGGGTCCATGCAGAGTTCCTTTTAGAAAAAACGGGTCTCGACTGTTGATGCTGCGCTCATCTAGTCGGGTCCGGCAACGATCAAGGAATATTCCAGGCGGTTATTCTGCGCTGCAATGCGGTTCCATTCCCCGGCTGTCATCGCGTCAGCGGGGTATGGCACCCGCGGGTAGGATTCGGCCCTGTCATGGGTCACCAGTTCAAGCTCGATGTCCGTATCGGTCAGCAATGGTGAGGTCTCAAGAAAAACCTCGAAACCGGCGGTCTGCCGATCGCCAGGCAGCTGAGAGTCATCAAGCGGATGGCCGATAAAAGAACAGGATGAGAGCGGCAACTCAGGGTCCTGCAGTTCATACGTTCCTGCGGCGTTACTGACGAGGCAGAATTCGCCGAGGTGCGAATCTATGCGCAAGGTGCCCTTGAATCCTGCTTCCGAGAGTTGCCACAAAGTGCCGGTGATCAGATCAGCACGAGCGTCGTTAAAGGGGCGTTCTTCGAATGGCACCGCACCCGCTTCGTTGAGTACCCAGGCGATAGTGCCCAGTAAACGTGGATAATCCAGCGCCGATAATGCCTGTGCATCCTCCGGACTCATCTGCAGGGCGTCGCTCAGCGTTGTTAGTACTTGCCGATTTCGTTGATTTTCAGCGCTTGCCTGGGTCAGGACGTTCTGGACCGCGTTCAGTTCCGCGCGCATTTGCAGCGTCAAAACGAGCAGCATCATGGCCGCAACAGCGAGGACAGTGCTCAACATCGGCCAGGGTGAGATGCTCTGCCGATTCAGCTCTCCTTCCAGTTTTTCAAGTTCATGGTGTTCACGCAGCTGCTGGTGAACCTCGCTCGCAATTTGTTTCGCGATTTGCTGGTAGCTGCTGCGGATTTCAGTGCGTAGCTCGCTTTGCTGGTCTTCCAGCATCCGCGACATCAGCGCCGAGATCTCGAAGCCAGCCGGCCTGGCGGGCTTATCAACTTCCGGTGTGTCAGTGTCGCTGGAGGCAGGTGCCGTGACGCGCGATTCTCCGCGGCGATCTCTGACGAGGCCGAGTTTCAACAACATGCCAAACAGAACGTCGTGTTGAACCTGCTTCGGCAGAACACCGACCGCGCCAAGGGCGCGCGCTTCGCTGACGTACACCTCGCCTTCCTTGGACGTGTACATCATGACCGGAATGGTTGCGGTCTTAGGATTACTCTTGATCAGCGAGACGGCCTGCAAACCGTCCATCCCCGGCATGATGTGGTCCATAAAAATGACATCCACGACATGGGATTTCAGCAGCTCGAGCGCTTCCTCGCCCGATTCGGCGAGCTCAACCGAAAGATTGTATTGCTCAAGCTGCTTTTTAAGCGTGACGCGCGCGACTTTGGAGTCGTCAACGACCAGCGCCCGTTTCAGCGGCATAGAACTTCTCCAACAAATTGAAATTAATAGAAAAAACGGGACTTGCGGCTGCCCCGGGTCGCTGTGTCCTGAGAAGAATAGCAAAAGCGGCGAACGCAGGCGGGGCGGCGTTTCGCAGGCTGGACTCCCGGCAATCTTTTCCGACCGTCCCGGCCGCGGCCGTGCAGCACTGCCGCGGTTAAAAAATTGTCAAATTCACCCTAAATTTTCCCCGGGCACGGCCGATAACAAAAGCACTGGATCAATTATTCCCCGGGGAAAAGCCATATGTCTGCCGAAGCAATGCAAACTGCCGCGACTTTTGTGCAGCAGCTCGCGAACGACCTGAACAAGGACAACCTGGAACTGCCGATGTTTCCGGATTCCGTCGTCCGCATTCAGCAGGCCTTCCAGG
>JBATFU010000172.1:0-16609 GCA_049665065.1 Woeseia sp.
CACAAACCCTGTCGTGTTGCTGCAGTTCAATTTGCAGTTCTGGATGTTCGCGCTGAAATACGCACAGGTCGTCGGCCAAGTAGGATGCCGTAAACGATGATATGCAGCTCACCCGTAACTGGCCCGACAATGCCCACTCAATTGACTTGACGGCGGACTTGGCTTCATCGAGTTCGGCGA
Source organism: Woeseia sp. (assembly GCA_049665065.1). Classification (GTDB taxonomy): domain Bacteria; phylum Pseudomonadota; class Gammaproteobacteria; order Steroidobacterales; family Woeseiaceae; genus Woeseia. Next base: position 181 of record JBATFU010000172.1, read on the forward strand.
TAATTCTGACGCAGCGCTGGTAGAAATCTGCGCCAGTGTCCGTCAGGTTCAGTTTGCGCGTCGAGCGATGCAGCAGCTCTAGTTGCATATGTTCTTCGAGCTGGTTCACTCGTTTTGTGATGACGGATTTGGCCGTTCCCAACTGGCGTGCGGCTTCCGCAAAGCTGCCGGCTTCAACGACCCGAGTGAATGCCCGAATGCATTGCAGCTCATTCACGGCGACTGATTGACCGCGAATCGCGAACGAGTATGCTCACTTTTGCCGGATTACGTATCATTTCGCTTTCTATTATAGTGGGTTATATGCAGAAAACTCCACTGAACGGCCCTTGGGCCAGTGCAGCTCCGGTGCCGGCCTATTGCCAGCAATGATCTGGGCCAACCACCAAAGCGAGTCAACATGGACACAAAGCAAAAACGCGCGGGAACATTAGTCGAGATGTGGCGACGTCACATTAGAACGAGCGTCACAATTGCATCAGGCTGGACGCAGCGAATTGCAACCGCCTTGATTGTTGCGAGCATCGCGGCTTGCAGTACTTCTGGTGCTGGCGAGACTCTCGCCAAAAAGCCGGATTTCCAAATCCGTGTCACGCTTCTGGGCACGGGCACGCCCGTACCCAATCCTCGTCAGTTCGGCTCGAGTATTCTGGTCGAAGCGAACGGCGTGAAATTGCTGTTCGATTGCGGGCGTGGCTGTGCGCATCGGCTCTGGAACTTGGGCCCGCAATACCTTCGAGAAACGCAGAATGTATTCCTTACGCATCTGCACTCAGACCATACAACCGGCATGCCGGATCTCTACCTAAACGGTTGGACACAGCTGCGGCCAACGGGACTTAATATTTACGGACCGAAAAAAGCTGAAGACCTGATGAAACACATTCGGCTCGCCTATGATGAGGACGTGGTCTACCGTGTTGACCGACAAAAAGCGACTCTGTCGCGAGATCAACTTAAGTATTCCGTGACTACCGTGAGTGACGGCAGCGAGTTTGTGTTCAATGGTGTGAAAGTGACGGCAATTGCAGTGGATCACCACGTTGTAAAACCAGCGTTCGGTTTTCGAGTCGACTATGGCGGCCGAAGCGTGGTGATTTCCGGCGATACCGCGTATTCGGAAAATCTCATACGCCGTAGCAAAGGGGCCGATGTCATGCTCCACGAGGTGATGTCCCCAGCGCTCGAAAACTTCATACGGGCAAACTTCGAGAAATTCATGGCAGACGATATTATGGCGCTGCACACGCTCGCACCGGATGTTGGGCGGGTGTTCACTGAAGCCGGCGTGCGCCTTGGCGTCTTTACTCATCTGGATAACAATCCGGCCGCGGTTCCTGAACTCATTGAACAAACTCGCCAAACCTGGCGCGGGCGGCTCGAGGTTGGAGAGGACTTAATGGTCATCGACATAGGCGAGGACATCGTTGTCCGCCGACCGCCACAATCGGCTGAATCTGCCTCAAAGTAGAGCAAATACCCCACTTCGCGCCCCGATTGACCGCGTTTTGCGAACGAACAGGCTCCAGAATACCTAATTATCATTCGATTCGTGGTCGACTACAGTCCTGCTCAGGGGTTGTTGGCACCACCCGTTCTACGATCACGTGGTCGCCAAGACATGAAATGCCATCCGCCAGGGTGGAAAATAATTTGGGGGAAAACTCGTGGCTAACGTAAAGCTTACGCCGTACATCGCTCTAATCGCATTACTTATTAATCACTCGGCCGCATTCGGGCAAATAGAAGAAATCACGGTCACGGCTCAGAAACGCTCCGAGTCTCTGCAGGATGTACCCATCGCAGTGAGCGCGTTTACCGGCGACACGATGAAAACTTTGGGCGTTACGAACGCCAGCGATCTCGTGAATATAACGCCGGGATTCTCATTAGGCTCTCAGGCAGGTTCAAACAAAAACTATTTTTTACGTGGCGTTGGAACCAGTGACGTGCACCTGACTGCAGCATCTGCGGTCGGGCAATATTTCGACGGCATCACGCTGACGAGCGGTTTTCACGCCAAAGCAGCGCTGTTCGATATGGAGCGCGTCGAGATTCTCAAAGGCCCACAGAACACACTGTTTGGATTAAACACAACGGGCGGTGCGGTCAACTACATCAGTGTCCAGCCGGAAATTGATGGCGGCACACAAGGCAGCGCCAGCTTGAAAGTGGGTAACAACAATCGGATTGAGGCGGAGCTGGCAGTCGGTTTTGACGTGACGGATACGCTGGCAGCACGCGTCGCAGTACAAAGTATCAAGGACGATGGCGCATTCAGGTCGACTAGTAATGGACAACGGTACGGCGACGACGATACCAAAGCCGTCCGCGCTACGCTTCTATGGCAGCCGACAGATGCGGCAAGCGTGACCTTCAATGTTCACGCGCTGAAATCGGACAACAACAGCACTTCGATCAGGGCCGTCGGAACCCGCTCCGCTGATGGCTCCGGAGGTCTGTGCGCCCAGGCGCCAATGGGCGTTATCGATTTTGAGAGTAATACGAACTGTCTTAGTCGTGACGGTGGTGGCACTGGTGAACTCGCAACAGATCCGTCCACCGGTGATTGGGGGTTAAGCGCACAGGACATCGGCTTCGAAGACCTCGATACGAAGGGCGCTTATCTTAAATTTGACTACGACCTGCCGTGGGCTACATTCACTTCCATCACGTCTTGGGACAACCTCAAGTTCAGGAATGCGAACGACAATGACGGCGGCGATACGCTCGGTTTGCAGTCCTACCAACAAGATGATCGCGATACGTTTCAACAGGAATTGCGCCTGATCTCTACCGGAGACGGGGGGTTTCGCTGGATTGCCGGAATTTACTACCTTGATGACGATGCTCAGTCTTACACGGGGCTTCGCGGTGCAAGGGGTGCGTTCCGCAACGGTCTGCAGATCCCGAATATCCAGTTAGACAACAGAAAAGAAAACCTGGGCGTTTATTTCCAGGGCGAGTATGACTTCACCGATACTCTAACGTTAACCGCCGGTGTTCGTTGGTCCGACGAAGAAATAGTAGGCAATTACTTGCCTTCCTCTCCCAATGTTGCAGGCGATCCCACACCGACTCTGTATTTCAGGGAGGAGATTGCTGCGCTGGTTGCCGCGCAAAATCCCGGCACCCCGGATTACGATGAGAACGGCTATGAAATTGCACGACAGATCACACAAAAACTGACTAACACGGACGTTGGCTATACCGTCAAGCTGGATTGGGCAGTAACAGACCGCGCAATGCTCTACCTGAGCAACTCCAAGGGCTTCAAGGGATCTGCTTTGGATATCAGGCCCGTATACGCGCTCGTCCCGGTAGCCAACGTCGTTTCCTCTTTGGAAGAAACCCGGCTTAAACCGGAATCCCTCGACGTATGGGAGATCGGCTATAAGGGGACATTCTGGGAAAACAGAGTTCAATTTGATGCCGCGGCGTTCTTCTATACGTACGACGATCTGCAGCAGTTTGTGACGGCCCAGGGAATACCGCTTCTGGACAATGCGCCGGAATCAAAGATCAAGGGTATTGATGCAAACCTCAGGTATGGCGGCGAAAACGGATTATACCTGCAAGCAGGCATTTCACTGCTGGACACTGAGGTAACCAAAGTTGGCGATAGTACTTTCGTTGCGGGCGCGGAACTGGCCAATTCTCCGGACGTGTCTTTCAACGTGTTAGCTTCGCAGGATTTTGAGCTTGCGAGTGGCGGCCTGCTTACTGTAAACGGTAATGTTTCACACACGGGAGACCAGGTTAAGGTTACGGTGACGAACGGCAACAGTCAGGTTGTAGATCAGCTAAGCGTCAATGCCTACACTTTATTTAATGCCAACGCCAGCTACCGGTTTGGCGAAGATCGGCAATACAATTTATCGGTTTATGGAAACAACCTGACCGATGAAAACTACTGCGGAGCCGTGTTGATCAATGACGGAGATGCCATACTGGGTAATACCACCAACCCAGGTGTGCATATTCACATGAATGCACTGTGCAGGGTCTCGAACGCTTCTACGCGAACCTACGGCGTTTCTTTCGGCATTGAATTCTAGGTAGTTGCCGAATATAGAATAGCCCCGGACTTGTTTCGTGATTCCGGGGTTGCTCTTGGAGCGTGGTCGTTCAAATACCTCGAGAAAGGAAGTATCCGCAATGAATATCGGTGTTGAAATCCGCTCGCCAAAAATAGCATTGTTCGTATCGCTTCTCGTCATGGCGGGCTGTGCTTTTGCGGCCGACTCAGATGCAACTCGTCAGCTCAAGAGCCGCAACGCAGAGTTCAACAAGGAAATCGTCAGGGTATCGGATAGCGTATATACAGCCGTTGGCTACGGTGTCTCACCGGTGAGTATGATAGTTGGCCAGGATGGTCTTGTGATTGTCGATACTGGAATCGATGTCGCGAGTAGCAATGAGATTCGAGCAGATTTTCGGCACCTGGTAGACAAGCCCGTGAGGGCCATCATTTTTACCCATGGTCACGGTGACCATAGCATTGGCGCTTCCGCTTTCGTCGATACGCCAGAGGTCCAGGTCTGGGCTCGAGAAGGTTTTGGGCATGAACAGCACACGCTGGAGCAGGCGGGAATCACAATTCAAAAGCGCCGCGGTGCAATGCAGGCGGGGTTTGCGTTATCCGCGGAACAGCGAATCAACAACGGTATAGCGAAAGCCTACTGGCCCAACCGCAAAGGCGGTGTGTTCGCCGGTGATCATCAGGTTATGCCTACACACCTGCTTGCGGGCGACCGCGAAAAAATCACCGTGGCGGGCATTGATCTTGAGTTGGTCGCTGCGACTGGAGAAACGCACGATCATCTCTACGTCTGGTTTGCAAAAGAACGCGTTGCGTTCTCGGGCGACAACTTTTATAAATCCTGGCCGAACCTGTATGCGATACGCGGTACGCCGTACCGGGACATAAGGCAATGGGCATTAGCAGTCGACCGCATTTTGGATGAGCAACCGGCGGCGGTGGTCGGCGGCCATACCCGCCCAATAATCGGCGAAGCTGCAGTCAATGAAACGCTTGGCAACTACCGGGATGCGATTCTCTACTTATTCGACAAGACGGTTGACGGCATTAACAAGGGTTTGACTCCGAACCAGCTGGTTGAGTACGTCGTTCTTCCGGAAAAGTTTCAGCAACTCGATTACTTGCAACCCTATTACGGCAATCCGGATTGGGCGGTTCGTGCAATCTTCGATGGCTACCTGGGCTGGTTCGATGGCAATGCGACCAGTTTGTTTCCCCTCAGTGACAGGGCAGAAGCGGAACGGATCGCCAAAGTTGCTGGTGGAGTTGATGCTCTCGGGAAATTGATCGACTCAGCAATTCAGGAAGGTGACAATCAATGGGCCGCCCAGCTTTGCGACTACGTGCTGACGCTCGAGCCCGAAAACAAAGCTGCCATGCTAAACAAGGCCGATGCGTTGACCGCACTTGCTGACGATATGCTAACGGCCACTGCGAGAAACTACTACCTCAGTAGTGCAATCGAACTTCGTAAACGGGCAGGCAGTTCTTCGGCTGCACATCCCTAGCGCGGCATATGTATCCCGGAGGGAAATCAAACCGCCTTTTCGCCGTAGCCTTCACGCTGTTGTTCCTTCTTGGATGCTGGCCCAGGGAGGAGCCCCCGTCACCCGATTCGAACACGACACAGCCAACGCAATCACGCCCCAACATTCTGCTCATCGTCGCGGATGATCTTGGCTACTCGGAGATTGGCGCCTATGGAGGTGAAATTGATACTCCGGCTCTCAACAGTCTTGCCCGGACGGGAGTTCGCTACACGAACTTCTACGCCCATGCCACCTGTTCGCCGTCGCGCGCCATGCTGTTCTCGGGAATGGACAGTCACCTCGCGGGTCTTGGCGCGATGCACGGATTCGAAGGTCCTAATCAAACGGGCCAGCCCGGTTACGAGGGGCACCTGAACGAGCGCACGGTCTCGCTGGCGAAATTGCTGCAGGACTCGGGATACAAAACCTACATGGCGGGTAAATGGCACCTCGGCGAAACGCCCGACAACCTGCCAGCTGCAAAAGGCTTCGACCGCTATTTCATTCAAACGAAGGGTGGCCCACCCGGCGGCCACTTTAATTTGGACGGTGCACGACCAGGCGCCAAGGGTATCTATTTCGAAGACGGCGCAGATCGCACAGGTACACCGGTCTCCGATGATTTCTTTTCGAGTGATTTTTACACCGCCAAGCTCATCGAATACCTCGACACCAAACGGGAAGATGACGCACCGTTTTTTGCCTATCTCGCGTTTTCCGCTCCACACATCCCGGTCCAGGCACCCGAGTCGCACATCGACCTGTACCGGGGCCAATATGACGCAGGCTACGACTTAATCCGCCAGCGCCGACTGAATACGATGCAGCGTCTTGGCGTGATAGGCGAAGCGGCAGCACTAAGTCGCCGCGCACCTGCGGTAACGGCTTGGGATGAACTAAACGAGGAGGAGCAGCGCGATCACGCGCGGCGCATGGAGGTTTATGCCGGCGCCGTCGACAACATGGACGACAATATTGGCCGGCTGCTGGACTACTTGCGAGACTCAGACGAGTTCGACAACACGCTGATCCTGTTCATGTCCGACAACGGGGCCGCCGGTTTCAATGGCTGGCAAAGCGCACGATTGGTCCAGCAATACAACAACGCCGATAACAGCCTGGAGAACCTCGGGCGCGACGGATCAATGATGTTTTATGGGCCGGGTTGGGGTTCTGCCGGCAGCACACCTTTTTACCTGTTCAAGCGCCACACCACGGAGGGTGGAATCCTTGTACCTTTTATCGTCAGCGGCCCAGGCGTGGTACAGCGAGGTTCGATCAGTCATGAACTGCTAACGGTACGCGATGTCGCGCCGACACTGCTCGACATAGCGGGCATCCGCTACCCAGTCGGCAGCTATGAGGGCCGCGAGATACTGCCGCAGTCCGGAAAATCCTTTGCGGCGCAGCTGGCTGGGAAGCGAACTGCAATCCACGAAGCAACGGAGATCTTCGGCTGGGAGATTTTCAATCGTCGCGGCGTTCGCAAAGGTGACTGGAAGGCAATCCTGCTCGATCCACCGTTCGGTACGGGCCAATGGCAGCTGTTTAATCTTAGTACAGACCCGGGAGAAAAACGGGACCTTGCTCAACGAGAGCCGGGGAAGCTCTCGGAAATGGTGACGGCGTGGAACGCCTACGCCGCGGAGAACAACGTGATCCTCAGCAATGGACCGCAGCGTTGGCCCTAGCCCGACCAGATTCCTTGAAAGCCGACCTCACGCGCGGGCGTGCCAGGCAATGTCATTTCGAACCCTTCGGAGTCGATTGACCGCGTTTCGCGAACGACTAGACTCTAAATTGCCCAATTATCTTTCTAATTACGCTCAATTATAGTCCCCATTCGCAAAGCAGTACCGCACGCCTATCTGTCGTGCGCATTGAAATTTTGTGGCACCGCCAAGCAGAGCGGGATCAAACAGGGGAACCACTCGTGAAAGACAAAATTGTTAAGCGCGCACTTCTAGCTTGCGCACTCAGCTCGATCAGTGGGCTTGCATTTGCGCAGGCTGCAATTGAGGAAGTGATAGTCACCGCCACCAAGCGCGCTGAAAATATTCAGGACGTGCCCGTTTCCGTTGCCGCCGTTTCCGCCGAGCAAATGGACAAGATGGGCCTGATGGACATGGAAGATCTGTCGCTCCTCGTCCCCAACTTTGAGATTAACAGCGGTGCAATTCTGCCGAACCTGTACATACGCGGTCTCGGGGGCGGCACGTCCCACTCGATCGAACAGTCGGCCGGCCGTTTCGTGGACGAGGTCTATATCAGTCGCGCCGCGATCAACTTTCATCCGTTCATGGATATTTCCGGCGTGGAAGTATTGCGGGGACCGCAAGGCACGTTGTTCGGTAAGAACACCGCGGCGGGTGCCCTGATCATTCGCACAGCTGACCCATCGGACGAGCTGGAATACGGATTCGATATTTCGACCAGCCAGTACAGCACGACGGGTGGGCAAACAGAGTTGTCGGGTTTCGTGACGGGCGCGTTGAGTGACAACGTGAGCGCACGTTTTGCCGCTCTCTATCGCGACAAGGACAGCTTCTACATCAATGCTTTCGAGGGACTAGGCCCAGACGGCGCGCAGCGCGAAGACACGGGACTGCGCTTGAAACTTCGTTGGGATGCATCCGATGCGACGACAGTAAATCTCAAACTCGAGCATATGGAATATGACGAGTATGGATCAGACACGGCAGAAAATAGCCAACTTGCAAACCCGCCCGGCCTGGGCGCCTGGCAAGGGCTCGCGATCAACTCGGGCGTCGCTCCTGCGCTTGCTGCGACGGTCAACGATGACCTGGATTGGAGGATTCAACTCAATTGTGGTGAGGCCATGTCGGCCCCGGGACCGCAAGCCGGTCAGTCGATCGGTGCGTGGTGTCCGTCTCGTGACCAGGACGCACAAAACTTTACACTGGATATCGAACATGAGCTGGAAGCTGGTACCGTAAAATTTATCTCGGCGTTTCAGAAGTACCACTACTTGCACAGGTTCAACGGTGCGGACCAGGGATCTTCAAATCTGTTTCGCGCACAGCGAGAAGAGGACTATGACGGCTTCTCGCAGGAAATTCGATTCACGTCGAACCAAAGCGATACCTACGATTACATTGCCGGTCTCTACTATGAAGACAGCAGCCTGAAGCGCGCGCAGACCTCGGATTTCAATTTGCCGGGCGGTCCGTTTATCCGGGAGGAAGAGCCTTGGAACCAGGACACCAACACACTTGCCGTGTTTGGACAGGTGCGCTGGTATGCCTCCGACCGCACGACCGCAATCATCGGCGGTCGCTGGTCAACAGAAGACAAGGACTTCCAGTTCCAGAGGTACTTTAACGACTATGGGACTAACAACTTTGCCTTCCAGGAAATACTCCCACGGTCAGAAAGTCGCTCCGAAAGCAAATTCACACCGTCTTTGACCGTGCAGTTTGACGTTAACGACAACGTGATGCTGTTTGGCACCGCTGCGCGTGGCCACAAAACCGGCGGCTTCAGTGATCGTGTCGATGCTCAGGACACAGACATCAGATTTGGCGCCGAAGTTGTCGACTCTCTTGAGTTCGGCATGAAGTCAACGCTGCTCAATGGCGCTCTCAATCTGAATGCAACCTTGTTCTCAATGGACGTTAAAGGCCTGCAGTTATCAACACAGGTTGAAGGCACGGTGGCTGATTTCGTCGTTGGCAATGCCGCGGACAGCAGCGTTAACGGACTGGAGCTCGAGTGGATGTGGGCTCTGACGAACGAATTGATGTTTGGTGGCAACTACGCCTACACCGATGCGACCTATGACGAGTTCGTCGGTGCCGGCAGTTGCCCGGCTCAGTATCAGAACACGAACGGTGTCTGCGATCTTAGTGGCTTGCCTCTGCAGTTTGCGCCGGAGCATAAGGGTTCAATGTACCTTGACTACCAGCTCGAAGACGCGTTCGGTAGCTGGGACCTCGGATTGCGCGCGGATGCGACTCACACGGCAGATCAGTTCACTGATATTTCCTACTTTTCTGCAGTTTGGCAGAAAGACGTGAATACCTATAACGCTGGCATTCGCCTGATTGCACCTGATGACAACGTCACAGTGCAGCTGCTTGGCAAGAATCTCAGTAACGAAAAGATAATGGCCTGGGGAGTACCATCCGGCCCGAATTTCCTGGCAGCGATGGCACCGCCACGCGAGATTCAACTCAGGGTTAGCATGAGGTTTGGAGAATAACTCCAGTTAAACAACGTTGAGTACCGGGGGGTTTCGTGGCAGTTGTCGAACCAACAAACCAGGCGGTCAGGTCGCTAAATGGCTTACACCTTTATCACGCTGGTGTATCGAACTGTTCGATGCGAGTTCGATTGACACTCGCGGAGAAGGGCCTCGATTGGCAGAGCCACCACCTGGACCTGATGAAGAAAGAGCACATCACGGCTGAGTATTTTGGCATCAACCCGAACGGGTTGGTGCCAACCCTCGTGCACGATGGCGTGGTCATTATCGAGTCTGGCGATATTATCGAGTACCTGGATCTCACGTTTCCCGAGCTACCGTTGCGACCGACGGACAAAGCAGGTCTCGACATCATGCACACGTGGATACATCGCGCGACCAGCATCCATCTGTCGGCGGTAAAGACCCACATCTACGACAAGCGCGTCCGAAACCAGATGTCGCAGTCGGCAGAAGAAAAGGGGCGTTACGAGAAACTTCAAAAGAACGAGTCGCTGCTCGAGTTTCATCGCAAGAGCAGCAGTGGCAGTTTTACACAGCGGGAACTCGATGCTGCCAAGGCCGTGTTGGACCAGTGCTTCGAAGATCTAAACAAAGCTCTGAAGACGCGCGAATGGTTGGCGGGAGATCGTTTTTCGTTAGCAGATATCGCCTGGATTCCGCTGCACTACACTTTACATGTGCTAGCCGGTTATTCGTTCGACGGCCTTCCCAACGTTGCGGCCTGGGCGAAGCGAATTGAGAAGCGGCCAAGCTACAAACTCGCGGTGCTCGACTGGTGGCCGGCCGGTCTCAAGCCGCTAGAACAGCAAACAGCCTAGGCTTTTGGCAGATGCATTCTTCGGGGGTCGATATGAAGCCGGATTTCTGGCACGAACGTTGGGCCAACAATGAGATTGGCTTCCACCAGGATGTCGTAACGCCGTCGCTGGAAAAGTACTGGGATGAGCTGCGCGAACCCTCAACGGGAACTGTCTTTGTTCCGTTGTGCGGTAAATCCAGAGACCTGCTGTGGCTGGCAGATCGGGGTTTGAAAGTCATCGGAGTTGAGCTGAGCCAAACGGCTGTGGAGAGTTTTTTCGCAGAGCACAATCTTGAGGTGGAATGCGGTATGCCTGGTGATCTGCGGAAATACCGATGCGTGTCTCGACCTATAACCATCTACCAGGGTGATTTCTTCGCCTTTTCAGATGATGTTTTTTCGGAGTGCGGCGTTGTCTTCGATCGCGGAGCGCTAGTCGCCCTGCCGCAGATTATGCGACGTGCCTATGTTGAAAAATTCACGTCGAATCTGGCGCCGGGTTCCGAAATACTTTTGGTGACTCTGGAACATTCGAGTGAAAAAAATCCGCCGTTCAATGTGCAGGAGCCAGAGATTCGGGATTTGTATCAAGACGAATTCTCCGTCCAGAGAATCGGCGAGGAGCCTGAATTATTTCGTGGCGAAATGGCAACGAACGCGGTTTATCGATTAATAAAGAGGAGCGATCAACTCCAATGCTAGAGCTATACCATCACGGTTCATCGGTCTGCGCGGCGAAAGTGCGATTCGCACTTGCTGAGAAGGGTGTTGCGCCCGATCAGATGCACTATATCGATATCCTGAAAGGCGAACAGTTCGATCCCGCTTATATCAAGATCAATCCGAAGGCAGTTGTACCGTCGCTGGTGCATGACGGCAACATCATTAACGAATCCACGGTGATCTGTGAGTACGTTAACGATGCGTTCGACGGGCCGTCGCTCGTACCGGACGATCCGCTGGCTCGCGCGAGAATGCGTATCTGGGAGAAGGCGGTAGATGAACAGCTGCACCCGGCGTGCGGTGAGCTCACGTTCGTTTGTTGTCATCGCCACATAGTCATGCGCCTCGGCGAAGAGAAGCTTCGCGAATTTCTGAGCAGCACACCGGACCAGTCGGTCACGTCAACGTGGAAGGAACGGAAAAAAGAGATTGTGCGTCTTGGCTTCGAAGCTCCGGGTATTGAAGACAAAATCCGCATGTACGACGGCTACCTGTTCAAGATGGAAGAGGCGCTCAAGCAGTTCAAGTGGCTTGCTGGTGACACGTTCTCCCTCGCCGATATCGCATTAACACCCTACGTCAATCGCCTGGACATGATGAGCATGTCAGGCATGTGGACGGACGGCAGATTGCCGCAAGTCGAGGCCTGGTTCGATCGCATCAAGGCGATGGAGTCTTTCGGGCCGACCTTTCTGGACTGGTGCCCCGAGGATTTGACCAACGATTTGAAAACCTTCGGCGCGCAGAGCTGGCCAGACATGAAACGAATAATTGGAATTAACTGAGGAGTCGAAATGGGACGTATGGACGGAAAGGTCGCGGTCGTCACGGGCGCCGCTCAGGGGATCGGTCAGGCTTATGCCGCGGCAATCGCTGCCGAAGGCGGACGAGTCATCGTATCCGACATTGCGGATACGAGCGCTGCTGTACGCGCAATTACAGACGCCGGTGGCAAGGCACTCGGACTGAATGTCGACGTGACCTCCGACGAGTCATTGCAAGCCATGGTCACGGCAGCGGAAAAGGAATTCGGCCCGATTGAAGTGCTGATAAACAACGCATCAATCTTTGCCAGCCTGACGCTCAAGCCATTCACCGAAATTACGAACGATGAATGGGATACGGTGATGCGCGTGAATGCCAGGGGCCCGATGCAAGCGGCGAAAGCCGTGCTCCCCAGTATGCAAAAAGTTGGCCGAGGAAAGATAATTAATATTTCTTCCGGAACCGCCCTCCGAGGTGCGCCCGGGTTTCTCCACTACGTGTCGTCGAAAGGCGCAATCATCGCTCAGACTCGCGCCATGAGCCGCGAAGTGGCGAAACACAATGTACAAGTTAATTCGATCATCGTCGGCTTGACCGAGAGTGAGGGAGTCAAGGAGCACAAGCAACTTGCTGCCGCGAAAGCACCTACATTGGCAATGCGTGCGATTCAGCGCGAGATGCTGCCAGCCGACCTGATTGGAACCATCATGTTCCTGGCGACCGAGGACAGCGATTTCATCACGGGCCAGAGCGTAAACGTCGACGGCGGCGCCCTGAATCAATAGCCCCGCAGAGAGGACAGATCGATGACAGCTACAGCAAAGAAAAACCCTATTGAATCGGTTGACCACTGGATCGCAGGCAAAGACTCGCCGCCGCAGAGCGCGAAGTATTTTCCTGTCAATAATCCGCTGGATGATGCGCTCATGGCGAATGCCGCGGCGGGCAGTGTTGACGACATAAACAAAGCCATAGAAACGGCGCACGAAGCCTTTCAGACTTTTCGGCACTCGTTGCCGAAAGAGCGCGAAAGGATTCTTTGCAAAGCGGCCGAGTTACTCGAACGCGATCGACAGGAATTCATCGACATACTGGTAGATGAAATAGGTTCGCCGATCAAAAAAGCCGGTTTCGAAGTCGAGAAAAGCCTCGCATTTCTGCGAGCTGCCGCAGGCATGACGCGCCAGGTCACCGGCAAAACAATTCCTTCGGACGCGCCCGGCAAATTCAGTATGAGCATACGCTCGCCGATTGGCGTCATCGCGGCGATTACGCCATTCAATGTGCCTCTAATTAAAGGCACGCGCCTGAGCTGCAACCCGATTGCGCTGGGCAATACCGTCGTAATGATGCCATCGGAAGAAGCGCCCATACTTTCGCACCGACTGGCGCGGTTGTACTCGGAAGCAGGACTGCCTGATGGTGTATTCAACGTTGTTTCGGGCAATGGCTACGAAATCGGTGATGCACTAACGACGCACCCCCACGTCAAAATGGTTACGTTCACCGGGTCCTGCCGCGTCGGTCAACATATTCGCGAGCTATGCGGCAAGCACAACAAGCGAATGACGCTTGAACTCGGCGGCAAGAGTCCGTTAGTGGTTATGCAGGATGCCAAGCTCGAAGCGGCGGTGCCGGGGGCGGTGCAAAGCATCTTCATGTTCCAGGGGCAGGTTTGCATGGGTGCCAGCAGGGTCTACGTGCATGAGAATCTGTTCGACAAGTTCGTTGAGAGTTTTGCCGGTGTTGCGAGCCGCCTGAAGATGGGCGACCTGAGGGACCCCGACACAATGATTGGCCCCATCATTAGCGAGCGCCAGCGCAGCCGCGTCCGTGAACACATTGAAGACGCGCGCAAAAAGGGCGCGACTATCGTCACGGGCGGCGAATGGGACGGAAATCGCTGCCAGCCGACTGTCCTGACTGGCGTCACCCCCGAGATGACCGTGTTCGCGGAGGAGACCTTTGGTCCGGTGGTGTCCGTCTATCCGATCAAGACTCTGGATGAGGCAATCGAACGCTCCAACGACTCCAATTTCGGCCTCAGCGCAGCAATCTATACTCAGGACATTAGCGATGCGATGCGCTATGTGATGGAAGTCGAATCCGGAATGGTCCATGTCAACGGGTCGTCGCTGCACGATGAACCGCATGTGCCATTCGGCGGCACCAAGGACAGCGGCTATGGCCGCGAAGGGACGGAAGAGGACATCGAAGCGATGACCGAGTGGAAATGGGTAACTATTCAACTTTAATTAGATTTGCAAATGCATCGCAGAGTCTTCACTCGCGGCTGCGCGTCTTGAGTCAGGCGCAAGCGTAAGCAGGCACTTGAGCAATCAAAAAAATGGGGGGATGCTCAATGAACGAATTCAGAGACGGCTGGAAGCCACTGTTCGCCGCGACGATCGGGACGATGTGCGGGCTGATTACAGTTACAAATTATTCACAGGGCTTCATGGTTGGTCCGGTCATTACAGAATTCGGCTGGTCACCCGCGCAGTTCTTCCTGGGCTTCACGGTCATGATGTGCGTTGGCATGATCGCTGGGCCGATGGTTGGTCAAATGGCCGAGAAAGTCGGCATCCGAACGCTTGGGATAATTGGCCTCATCGGGCATTGTGCCGCGTACTTTCTGATCTCGTTTAACAACGGATCTCTCGCGCTGTGGTATGCGAGCTTTGCTGCACTTTCTATCCTGGCGGCAGGTTCATTGCCGATCATCTGGACGGCGGTTCTAAACGGCTGGTTTCAGAAGCATCGCGGCAAGGCGATCGGTATCACGATGGCGGGGACCGGTATTGGTGCGTTTCTACTGCCACCGATCGTTGAGTTTTTTGTATCGAATTACGGCTGGCGGGTTGCCTACCGTGCGGTCGGTGCCGGTGCGCTGTTATTGGCATTGCCAGTCGTAATCGCGTTCTTTCGCGAGAACAAGGCGGCGGCTGAGTCCACGCAGAACAAAGCAGTGCCGAATACGCATTGGGGACTAACTCGCAGCGAAGCTCTGCGTACGGTCAAGTTCTGGATTCTCGGGGCGGTACTTTTCGTCACGGCGCTCGTCATCGTAGGCTTGTTATCGAACTTCGAACGAATCATGAGCGAACGCGGCCTTGACCGTAGTGATATAGCCAGGATTGCCGCTGTCATGGGACTGACGGTGATCGTCGGCCGCCTCCTGGTCGGCGCGCTTGTCGATCGCTTTTGGGCCCCGGCCGTAGCCTCCTGCTTCATCGCGATGCCAATTATCGCCATGCTCGTGTTGATGAACTTCGACCCGTCAATTCAGGTCGGTATCGTGGTCGCAATACTTATCGGGCTTGCGGCAGGCGCAGAACTCGACATGCTTGCTTACCTGACCGGCCGGTATTTTGGCCCGGCACACTACCCTGCGGTCTTCGGTGCAATTTTTGCGTTTTTCACCGTGGGTGCCGGCGTCGCACCACCGATTTATGGCGCAATTGCACAGGCCTATGAAGGCTACGGCACGGCGTTGATGCTTTCGATTGGGCTGTTAGTACTGTCAATTGTGTTATTTCTCTCACTCGGTCGGTATCCCGAGGCGAGCCAGCAAAATTCGACCGGTCATTGAGGTAATTAAAATGGCACTCGAAAAACCTTATTCAGACATTCCCGGAACGACCATTTTCGATTCTGACATGGCAAGAGCCGGCTACCATGCAAACCAGTTTTGTATGTCGCTCATGAAACCGGAAAATCGCGAACGGTTCCTGGCCGATGAGCGAGCCTACCTCGACGAATGGCCGATGACGGAAGCGCAGAAGCAGGCAATCCTCGATCGGAACTACCTGGCGCTGCAAAAGCTTGGCGGCAACGTTTACTACTTTGCCAAGCTCTTCTTCACCGACAAGAAAAGCGTCGCCTACGGTTCTTCAACAATGGCGGGGATGTCGGAAAAGGACTACATGCAAATGATGATTGATGGCGGACGGCCGTTGCAGGGCAATCGCTACGTAGGAGAAAAAGATAATGGCTAGGATTACCGCGGGCATTACGACGTCGCACGTTCCGGCGATCGGTGCGGCAGTCGATCTCGGCAAGACCGGTAACGAATACTGGGCGCCCCTGTTTAAGGGATACGAGTTTTCAAAGAAGTGGATTGCCGAGAACATGCCGGACGTCGTCATCCTGGTTTACAACGATCATGCGTCTGCATTCGGGCTTGAAAATATTCCTACCTTCGCCCTCGGTTGCGGGGAGTCGTTCGAAAGCGCGGATGAAGGCTGGGGTCCCCGGCCCATCCCGACAGTCATGGGCGCGCCCGATCTCGCCTGGCACATTCGCCAGTCGGTCATACAGCAGGACTTCGATCTGACCACCAT
>JBATFU010000173.1:0-11424 GCA_049665065.1 Woeseia sp.
GGCCTGGCCCACCTGGATCGCGCGGTTTTCGCCGAACCGGTACTCCTCGACAATGGCGCGATCAAAGCTGACGAAAAGCGCATGGTCTGTCTGCGAAATCTTCAGCTGCTCGCCGTTCTCGAAAAACACGTAAACGAGGCCGCCTTTGATTCGGCCGTCAGAACGGCGTTGACCGGCCGCGCGACCGCCGGACGGCTCAAATATCTGCCCGTCCCGTACCCCGTCGGTGTCGCGAATGGCCTTTTGCAGCTGCGCATCAATCAATCTGTGATCGCCACGCAATTGCCAGAGTCCGTCGAAACTGACGGTCAGCGTATTTTCGGCGACTCGCGGCGTTAACACTTCGCGGCTGGCGCAGCCGAGAATCGGCAGCCAGACGAGCAACAGGGCGAGTTGAATCGAGCGCTTTAACAAAACCAGGGTCCTTGGGCTGCGGTACGTGCAAGTGATGAGGCAGGATACGCAAATCGTTTCGAAAACGTTAGCGTCGCTGCGCGCCTGCTGAAAAGCAGCCCATCGAGCTCAATCCGCCCCATGATAAAAAATTCCACTTCGTAAAACGATTCAATCCAGCTGCGATCCAGTGACTTGCGGACTAGGTGTGCGCGTCCCGCATCGTTATAATGCGCTGCACCATTTTTCCTGTGCAGAGCAGCAATCCCGGCTATCCGGCACAGCGATGCAAACACAGCGGCGATCGTCCGCTTCACTGATATTGAGACAATGACTGGATCAAGATCGCTATTCCTGCTGCTCCTGTGCGGCAGCTCCGCTCTCGCGCAGGTGCCTGTCGTAGTCGCGCCGCTGGGCGATCAGCTGGTGCAACTCGAGGTCCGCGCTCCGGCGACCGTCGTCGCCGCCAATCGCGCCATCGTTGCGGCGCAGGTCAGCGCATTAATCACAGAAGTGCTTGCCGATGTTGGCGCGACCGTGGCCAAGGGCGATGTTTTGATCCGGCTGGATGACGCCGACGCCTCGCTCGCGCTGAAAAGTGCCGAAGCGCAGCTTAAAGCGCTCGACGCGCAGATCGATCAGGCAGCGCAGCAACTGAAACGCGGCGAAGAATTGATTGCGAGCAACTACATCTCTGATGACGAGCTGCTGGTGCGACGCACGAACGTTGCCGTACTGCAGGCCAATCGCGCTGCACAGGTGGTAGCGGTCGACAGTGCACGAATCGCATTGTCCCGCACGCGCGTGCGGGCACCGTTCGAAGCCGCTGTAATCGCACGCGCCGCGCAGGTCGGCAGCCTTGCGCAACCCGGCTCACCCTTATTGACGCTGGTGCAGATCAGCAACCGCGAGGTTGATGCCGAGCTTGATCCGCGTTACGCAACGTCCATTGCCGGTGCGGGCAATCTCCGTTTCGAGTCCCAGGGCGCCGTCTATCGCACCAGCCTGGCGCGCCTGAGCCCGGTGATCGATACGGACACCCGGACTCAACGCGGTCGCTTTCTCTTCACCGGCGACGCCGCGCCGATCGGCGCGACCGGTGAAGTCATCTGGCAGGACGCTGCGGGCCTCATCCCGGTACCCCTTATCGTCCAGCGTGACGGCAAGCTGGGCGTTTTCATTGCCGAGAATGGCCGGGCGCGATTCGTGGCCCTGGCCATGGCGCAGGAAGGCAGGCCGGCGCCCAGCCAGTTGCCACCGGAGACCCCTGTCGTCGTCAGTGGCCAGTCGCGCCTGCAGGATAACGATGCGCTGAGTATCCAGCAGCAATGAGGTTCATGCGCACATTGTTGACCAACCATCCGTTGGTCAACATCCTGTTTGCTGTCGTCATAATCCTCGGCACCCTCTCCTATTTCCAGATGCCGCGCGAGCAGGATCCGGAGATCAATTTCAACTTCGTCGCCATCAACACGGTGCTGCCCGGCGCGACCGCTGCCGACGTTGAGGAGCTGGTCACCGGCCCGCTTGAAGATGCGTTGCGCAACGTGCAGGACATTCGCTTCGTGTCGAGCAGCTCGCGCGATGAGATTTCGAACATTCTTGTACGCTTCCGCGAACTGTCAGACCGCGAATTCGACAAGCGCGTTACTGACCTGCGGCGCGAGATTCAGAGCAAGACGAACGATGAACTGCCCGAGGACGTAGAGGATCCCTACATCATCGAGGTTACGTCATCGAACGGATTTCCTACTGCCAGCGTGCTGCTGCTTGGTCAGGCGGACGACGAGCGCCTGCGGCGCGAGGCGAAGCTGGTCAAGGAAGAGATAGAACGACTGAAAGGTGTCGATCGGGTGCAGGCTTTCGGCTTCAAGGAGCCGGAGCTGCAGGTTGAAATCGACCCGCTACGTCTGGCGGCAAATGGTCTGACCGCGGCTGACGTGGCTGATCAGCTCCGCGAAGCGTTTCGCGACGTATCGGCCGGCAAAGTCGAGGTTGCAGACGAGGCCTGGCTCGTGCGCGTCGAGGGCAAGACGACGGAACCGGAAGAGCTCGCAGCATTTCTGCTGGCCCCGCGCGGCGAGCCGCAGGCGAAGATTCCGCTGGATCGCGTTGCGACGGTGCGCCGCGGCCGCAAGGACGCGCAGGCGGCAGTCAACAGTTTTGGCCGCCCCGCGATTTTCTTTTCAATATCCAAAGTCGGATTTACCAACACGCTGCAGCTGGTCGATCGCATCAACGCGTACATCGAGGATCGTAACAAGCTGCTGGACGGCACCGGCCTCGAGCTGTTTCTCTCCGACGACCAGACCGTGCAAACGCGCGACGCACTGCAGGTGATGCAGCGCAATGCGGGACTTGGCCTGATACTCGTCCTCGGCGTTTGCTGGCTTTTCCTCGGCATGCGCATTGCCACCTATGTAACGCTCGGCATCGCATTTTCCATCGCTGGCACGTTCTGGATCCTGAACATGCTGGGCAATACGCTGAATGTATCGGTACTCCTCGGCATCGTCATTGTGCTGGGCATGCTGGTCGACGATGCCGTCGTCGTCGTGGAAGCCCTGTATTACCGCCTGCAACGCGGACAGGAGGCGATTTCGGCCGCGCTCGACTCATTAAGAGAAGTCGGCAAGCCGGTAACGTCCGCTGTGCTGACGTCCATTGCCGCGTTCGCGCCTTTGATGCTGTTGCCCGGCATTCTCGGCGATTTCATGCAGGTTATTCCGCTGGTCGTAACCGTGGGCTTGCTGGTCAGCCTGATCGAAGCATTCTGGATTTTGCCGTCACACGTCATTGCCAAGCCGACGCCGAAGGAATCTGTGCATGATCAGCGCGCTCATTGGCGCGGCCGCTGGACGCACCTCGTTCGTACCCGCTACACGCGCGCACTGATCTACGTATTCCGTCACCCAAAACGCTTTCTCATTGCGAGCATCGCGGCGTTCGCGTTGTCAATTGGCGCAATGTACGCCGAGAAAGTGCGGGTCGAATTCTTTACGTTTGAGCCGATTCGGCTGTTCTACGTGAACGTCGATATGCCACCCGATGCGCCGCTTGAAGCAACCCTCGCCCAGACCGTGCGCGTCGAAGAAAACCTGAGTCCGGCGTTTCGAGATGGCGAGGTGCGTGCGATCACGAGCATGGCCGGCGTCAAATTCACCGACGCCGAGGCCCTGTTCGGCGATCAGTACGGCCAGATCCAGGTGTCCTTGAACCCGCGCGAACGCAACGGTCGCGGCGTCGCTGAAATTGTGGATGCCGTGCGCGATCTCGCGCTGGCGACCCCGGGTGACAGCGAGATCACCTTCTTTGAGCTCGCCGGTGGCCCACCTGCGGCGAAAGATATCAGCGTCAAGGTCCGCAGCGACGATCTCGCAGAACTGCGTGCGGCAAGCGCAGCTGTTGCACGTATCGTCTCGTCGATCAACGGGTCCAGCAATGTTGCGGATAACTACGCTGACGGACGCTACGAACTTTCTCTGGATCTCGATGAGCCTGCGATTCGGCAAGCCGGCCTGACACCGGGTACGGTCGCGAGACTGACCCGCCTGCACCTCGATGGCGAGATTATCGCGTTCACACGCAGCGGCGGTGAGAAGGTCGAGTTGCGGGTTCGCGGGCCGCGCCGCAACGTCAACAACGTGCGGGACATACTCAATGATCCGATCGCAATACCCGGCGGCGGATCGACGACGCTTGCTGCACTGACGAGCAACAGCAGCCAGCGCAGCAGCGGCATCATCCGCCACTACCAGTTTCGCCGGGCGATTACCGTCGAGGCGGATCTCGATGACGAAATAATCAACACGGTCGCCGCGAACAATTACATTCGCGACGAGTGGCTGAAAATTCGCCAGCAGTACCCGGCAACCGACCTCGAGTTCTCCGGGGCGTTTGACGACATCCAGGAGAGCCTGGACTCGATGCTGCTGCTTGGCATGTTTGGCTTGGGGCTCATTTACCTGATCCTGGCAACACAATTCCGCAGTTACTTCCAGCCGATATTGATCATCGTGACCGTGCCGATGGCCTTTATCGGTGTGGTGTTCGGCCTGTTCATCACCAACAACCCGCTGAGTTTGTATACGCTGTACGGCGTCGTCGCTCTGACGGGAATTGCGGTTAACGCCGCGATCGTGTTGATTGATGCGACGAATGCGCGCATCAATGCCGGTATGCGACCCTTGCACGCCATTATCTTTTCGGCACGGCGTCGCGTGATCCCGATATTGATGACCACGCTGACAACGATCGCCGGACTGTTCTCGCTTGCGACCGGCCTCGGCGGCAAGTCGCTGCTCTGGGGGCCGGTTGCGACCAGCATGGTTTTCGGCCTCGCCGTTGCGTCAACGCTAACCTTGTTCGTTGTGCCGATTCTGTTTCGCGCGGCCATTCGTATGCGTGGCGGCAAGTTTCGGCATGCCTTGCAACAGAAGTTTCGGCGCGTAGTATCGCGCTAGGCGGTTTGGCGAAGGCCGGACCTTTTTTTGCTACGGAGTGCCGTGCTTGTCGCACACTGACGCCGACAGCTACACCGTTGCGGCCAACTGGGATCTGAGCCCGCAAGCTGCCCCCACGCTGCCCGATGCGGCGGATGTCGTCATTATTGGTGGCGGCATCGTTGGCGTATCGACTGCCTGGTTCCTCGCGCAACAGGGTGTGCGCGTTGTGCTTTGTGAAAAGGCACGCGTTGCCTGCGAGCAGTCCGGCCGCAACTGGGGCTGGGTACGTCAGCAGGGTCGCGATCCTCGCGAGCTGCCGCTGATGATGGAATCCCGGCGCATCTGGAAAACCCTTGAACAGGAAATCGGTGAAAGCGTCGGCTTTGAGGAGTCCGGCTGCCTGTTCATGGCGCGTTCGGAGAAGGACGAGGCGGGACTGGCCGGCTGGTTGCCGATAGCGCGGGAGCACGGCCTCGACACGAAGATCATTTCTGGCGCGCAGCTTGACGAACAGGTCACGTCCGCATCGAAAAACTGGCGCGCCGCGTTGTTTACCGCCAGCGACTGCCGCGCCGAACCGCACCTCGCAACTCCGGCGCTCGCGCGCGCGGCCGAGCGTGCCGGCGCCAGAATAATTTCCGGCTGCGCGGTCCGCGGTATCGACACGGCCGCGGGCGACGTAGCAGGCGTCATAACAGAGCATGGCCGTATCCGTGCCCCGCTCGTGCTGTGCGCGGCTGGCGCCTGGACAGCCATGTTCTGCCGTTCGCTGGGAATCCGGGTGCCGCAGCTCAAGGTGCGCGGCACCGTAGTGCGTACAGCAAGCGCACCGAAAGTCCTGAACGGCTGTGTCTTCGACGAGCTGGTCGGCATCCGGCGTCGCCAGGACGGCGGCTACACGGTAGCTCACGGCTCCGTACTGGATCATTCGATTACGCCAACGACACTGCGTTATGCGGCCAAATTTCTGCCGGCGCTGCGGCAGGAGATTCGCGTATTGCGCCTGTCCATCGGTGGCGACTTCATCGAGGAACTAAAAACGCCGACACGCTGGGACCTCGACAA
Source organism: Woeseia sp. (assembly GCA_049665065.1). Classification (GTDB taxonomy): domain Bacteria; phylum Pseudomonadota; class Gammaproteobacteria; order Steroidobacterales; family Woeseiaceae; genus Woeseia. Next base: position 5,904 of record JBATFU010000173.1, read on the forward strand.
ACCGGCGCCGTTCGAGAAGCAACGTATCCTGAACCCGGCACCTAACCCGAAGGTCCTTGCGGGCATCAGGGACAACCTGGCGCAGGCCTTTCCGGCGCTCGCCGCAGTGCCTCTCGTGGAGTCCTGGGCGGGCATGGTGGAAACCACACCGGATGTTTTGCCAATCATCGGCGATCATGCAGACCTGCCCGGCTTTTTTATCGCCACTGGCTTCAGTGGCCACGGGTTTGGCATCGGGCCCGGCGCAGGCAAGGCGATCGCCGGCCTGCTGACCGGCAACCACACCGGTCTCGAGCTTGATCAATTTCGATTACAGCGGTTCTTCGACGGCTCGCCGATTGAACCCATGAAAAGTGTCTGAAACTACGGAATGACAATTATGCGCCTGCTCTCCGCCCTAACATTGTGCTGTGTCTGCTCTGTCGCAATCGCCGACGTACCGCAAACATTGCGGGTCGACTTCTATCACAGCGGCAACCACGCAGAAGAGATGTTCAGTCTTGATCGTATTGTGCGCGAGCCTTTGCCGTTTCCCGGTAATCCCGAAAAGCCCTTCGATCGAACTCTCCGCGGCAAGTACGAGTTTCAGGTGCGTTCCGTTGCCGACGATGAGCTGCTGTATTCGCGCAGTTTCAGCAGCATCTACGGGGAGTGGGAAACGACCGGCGAGGCACGGCACATGAACCGCACCTTTCACGAGTCGCTGCGCTTTGCCGATCCGGGCGAGCCTGCCCATGTCGTGCTGAGAAAGCGCGGTGCCGGCAATGAATTCACTGAAGTGTGGCGCATCGAGATTGATCCGGCGGATTTTCTCGTCCACGAGGAATCTGCGGCACTGGCAGGTGAGGTCGTGGCGATCGAACACCATGGTGACCCGGCAAAAAAAGTCGATCTGCTGCTGCTCGGTGACGGCTATACCGCCGCTGAGCATGATGCGTTTATTGCCAAAGCGCGTGAATTGACTGATGCGTTGTTCAGCACTTCACCGTTCCGGGAGCGTCGTGAGGATTTCAACGTCTGGGCCTTGGCGCCAGCCAGCGCGGTGTCCGGCATATCCCGACCCTCAACCGGCATTTATCGCGATACGCCGTTTGGCGCAAGCTATGACGCGTTTCGCAGCGAACGCTATGTGCTTACATACGACAATCGCGAAATGCGTCGCCAGATTTCATCAGCACCCTACGACTTCATCGAGATCCTGACGAACACCGATACCTATGGCGGTGGCGGAATCTACGGCCTCTACAGCACGGCGGCCGCCAATAATGAATGGGCGGAGTACCTGTTCATTCACGAATTCGGCCACCATTTCGCCGGCCTCGCTGACGAGTACTACACGAGTTCAGTTGCCTACGAAGCGCCGCAAGAAATCGCGGAACCCTATGAGCCCAACGTCACCGCCTTGCTGGATCCGGAGAAGCTGAAGTGGGGGCACCTCACCGAGCATGCGACGCCACTGCCAACGCCTTGGCCGAAATCGCGTTATGAAAAGCATTCACTGGCCTACCAGGAGAAGCGCGCCGACCTGCGTCGTGAAAATGCGCCGGAAGCGGAAATGAACAAGCTGTTCCACGCCAACCAGGATTTTGTCACCGAGCTGTTTGCAAAGGCGAAGTACCGCAATGCGATTGGCGCATTTGAGGGGGCGCTGTACCAGGCCGAAGGCTACTACCGGTCCGAAATGAACTGCATCATGTTCACGCGCACGACCGAGTTCTGCCAGGTTTGCGCGAACGCAATTGAGCAGGTCATTGACGAATACACGCGTTGATACTTATTCGCGAAGCGCACGGACGGCGTGTCGCAGTTCTCTCGCCAGGTCCCCTTTGCGCCCGACCCTGATCGTCTCAAGTTGTAGCCAGCGCGCCACCTCGCGCAGTTCTAGAGCCAGGCGTGTCGCGATAGCCGGGGTAGCGCTGCCCGGTTCCGCATGGGCGGCGCGCACCTGCAATTCTTTTTTAGTGCGTTCCGCCTTCAGGTCAACGCGTGCGACGAGTGCGTCGTCACAGAGAAACGGCAGCACGTAGTAGCCGAAGCGCCGCCTGGCCTCCGGTACGTAAATTTCAATTCGGTAGTGAAAGTCAAACAGGCGCTCTGCACGGGGTCGAAACCAGACCAGTGGATCGAAGGGTGACAATAACGCGTTGGCAGAGATGCGCCGCGGCAGGCGCGCGGTGCAGTGCAGCCAGGTCGGATCTTGCCAGCCTGCGACACGCACTTTGCGCAGCACCCCTTCTTCGGCAAGTTCCTCGAGGCGTGGCGCAGCGTCCGTCGGGCGCATGCGAAAGTAGTCAGCGAGGTCTTGCGTCGTGCCGATACCGAACGCCGCAGACGCCTGCGCCAGCAGACGACGCTGTGCCGCGGTGGCCGACAGCTGCAGGCTGCGGTGATGCTCGGGAATGATGCGTTCCGGCAGGTCGTACACGCGCTGAAAATTGGGCTGGCGATCCGCAACGGTCAGCTGTCCTTTGCCAAAGTGATGTTCGAGTGCCAAGCGTGGCACGGAACGGTGCCAGTCTCCCGGGCGGCGTTTTGGACCGGGTCTCGCGGGGACATCCGACGCCGTAACGGCGCCGCGCTCGCGAACCAGGTCAAGAATCTCGCGGAGATAACGCTGATGACCTTTCAGGCGATGCAGCGGACCGCGCGGTGACTGTGCGAAAGCCTTGCGACGATGTTCCAGCAGCGGCCAGCTGCTCACGGGCACGATGCTGGCCTCGTGGGCCCACTGCTCGGTGAAATTGCCGCTGCGATACACCGCTTTCCGGAAGGTCTCAGCGGCGTACGGGCCAAGCCGCGAAAACGGAATCAGCAAATGCGCGGGTACCAGGACATTGACGAAATCCAGCTGCAGCAGGCCGAGGCGCTCAATAACGCGCCGGACGTGTGCCGAGTTAATCGTGGCTGCCGGTCGTGCGGTATTAAAGCCCAGCGCCGCAAGTGCAATCCGGCGCGCTTCCGCGTTGGAGAACTCACTGCGTGGCATGCGTGCTTGCAACATCGCCGGATTCGCTACTCGCCAGTTGCAAAAAGAGCAGCGACACAACGACGTAAGCGCCGGTGATCAGGGCGAGTTGCGAGATCCCTGGTGCCGGCGTTGGCGAAACTGGCAGCAACGCGACCAGCAGCGGCACGGCAAGCAACAGGCGAAAACGCTCGAGGCGAATTGCAATGGGTCGTGAATCACTTATGACGCCGAAGGAAAACAGCGCAACCCACAGCAGCAGGCAGGGCAAGGCGACAGCTGCAAGACCATGCTGTGCGAACAGGTCGGCGATCCACAGGATCAGCAGCACAGCTGCCAGAAACTGTCCAAGCAGGTAACGGCGCATGCCGCCTGTCAACGGCGGGTCGTACTTGCGGAAATGTTCCAGGTCGTGATTTGCTTTTGGATACTGCGCGGCGACGTCGGCCGGGCGCCAGCCGGTGCGGCGAAACCAGATACCCAGCTTGTCGCGCCAGCGTTTCGTGTGCTTCGCGTCAAACCAGAGGTACTGGTAGACCTGCAGATTGGCCCAGAAAGGATTCCAGTTCGCGAGCGGCTTGCGCACCCCGAACGTCACGGGCGTATCGTCTCGCTCTTCCTGAAATGTACCAAACAGCCGATCCCAGATAATCAGTATGCCGCCGTAGTTCTTATCGATATAGATCTCGTTCTGCGCGTGATGCACGCGATGGTTGGACGGCGTGACAAAAACACGATCGACCCAGCCCAGCTTGCCGATATGCTGTGTATGCACCCAGAATTGATAGATAAGATCGACGGCGTTCACGGCGACGACCACCTCTAGCGGCAGGCCGATAACAAACAGTGGCAGGTAGAAAATCCAGCCAAGCAGAAAACCGCTGCTGGTCTGTCGCAGCGCCGTTGACAGGTTGTAGTCTTCGCTTTGATGATGCACCGCGTGTGCGGCCCACATGATCGACATCTCGTGGCCAAAGCGATGTGTCCAGTAATAACAAAAGTCGAACGCGAGCAATGCAAGCAGCCACAGCAGCAGACCGCGCGCTGAAAAATCGAACCACTCGAGCCTGATGTCGAACAGCGCGAGGTGCTGCAGGACGGATCCCCAGATTACGATCGGCAGCAGCCTGGTGAAATAGCCGATGGTCGTGCTCAGCGCGCCGGCACTGAGACTGTTGATGGAATCGTTCAAGCGGAAGTAGCCGGTGCCGCGCCAGCGGTCGATGGCAAGCTCGAGCAGCAGTGCCAGCAGAAAAAACGGTACGGCAAGAGCGATCAGGTCCATCGCAGGGGTCTCGATTAGGCGCACGGAGCAAGAAGTCAGGGTAAGCTGCGGCCTGTTGAGGGTCAATCGCGCACGGTTTCGGGATCGATGAAATTCAGTCTGTCGCTATTGCACAGATCCACGAGCTATTGGCTTGTGCTTGCTGTTTTTGCAGCGGCGAATGCCTGGAGCTGGCTGCGGCACAACATTGCGGAGCCGCCATGTTGTGACGAGGTTCCGGCTGCCGGCTTTCCGTTTCCGTTTTACCTTGACGGCGGGCTTGCCGGGCACAGTGACTTCCTGATTACCGGGTTCCTGCTGGACATCGTTATTGCGTGGACGCTCGCGGTTTGCGCGGCCAGGCTAGCCTTGCTGATCCGCGCCAAAAACGCCGTCGATCAGCACGACGCTCTGTGACGCCCGTTAGCTGGCCGGCAACAGCATCCGCACAAGGTAGATTCCCGCGAAAAAGCACAGGAAGCCACCGATCACCGAAAGCAGTAGATAGCCGAACGCCTGGGCGGCCTGGTTGAAATTCAGCAGCGTGCTCATTTCGTAAATCAACGCGGACAAGGTGGTAAAGCTGCCACAAAATCCCACTGCGAACAGCAGGCGCAGATGTTCATTCGCGCCACTCGGACCGTGAAACCAGTCCGCCTCCGCGAGCCATTGCAGCAGGGCGCCCATGATCAGGCAACCGAGCAGATTGGAGATGAGTGTGCCTAAAGGCAGCGCCGATCCATGCCGCGCCAGTGCGAGCGTTACGGCGTAACGCGACATCGCGCCGAGCGCGCCGCCACTGCCGACATAAAGGAGTGCGCTCAGAGTCATTTGCCGGTGCCGGTCAGGCGTGCCTGGCAGTCGCGGTATTCGGCTTCAAGTCGATCAACGAGTTCAGCAACGGGCGGGATATCATCGATGACGCCAACGCCCTGCCCCGCGCTCCAGATATCACGCCAGGCTTTTGCCTTGCTGCTGCCGCCACTACCGAAGTTCATCTTGTTCTTGTCGCCTTCCGGCAGATTATCCGGGTCCATGCCAGCCTGGCGGACGCTGTCTTTCAAGTAGCTGCCGTGCACGCCGCTGAAAAGCGATGTGTAGACGATGTCCGCTGCTTTGCTCGAGACGATCATGTTCTTGTAGTCGTCCGGCGCATTCGCCTCGACCGTCGCAATGAAACGTGTGCCGATATAGGCGAGGTCTGCGCCGATTGCCTGCGCGGCAAGTACGTCATTACCCTGGCTCATCGTGCCGGACAGAATCACGATGCCATCGAAGAAGCGGCGTACTTC
>JBATFU010000174.1:0-2667 GCA_049665065.1 Woeseia sp.
CGCACACGGTGTAACAAGTGGTAACCAGGTTCGCTACCGCCGCCCTGTGCCGGGACACGCAATTGGCAAGGTGCCCTGCCGTGCCGTGTGAATCTCTGCAGCACAGCGGCCACAAGGGCGGCGGCTGCGTCCAGCTTACGCAGCAACCAGCGTACCGTTCTGATAATCACGAATCGCCTGATCGATCTCTTCGCGCGTGTTCATGACGAACGGACCGTACTGCACGACCGGCTCCTTCAGCGGCTTGCCAGCCAGCATAATGAAGCGGGCGGGCGCTCCGTGCGCCGTCACGCGCACGCGATCGCCTGCCGAAAGTATGCCGGCGGCCTGAGCGCCCAGGGTACGCGCGTCATCGCCTGCGCCTATGTTCACGTCACCTTCGTAGCTGTAGACGAACGCATTGTGAGTTGCCGGCAATGCGGCTTCAAAGCTCTTACCTGCCTCGAGGTGCACGTCATAGAACACCGGCGCGGTGGTCAGGCCCTGTATCGGGCCGGCGACGTTGCCGGCATCTGTTGCAAGGTTGCCTGCAATCACTTTGATTCTGCCGCCCGCAATTTTCGCGACGGGAATGTCCGCTGCCGGAATGTCCCTGTAACCCGCAGGTTTCATCTTTTCCGCGGCGGGTAAATTGATCCACAGCTGAAAGCCGCGCATCCGGCCCTCTTTCTGCTGCGGCATCTCAGAGTGGATGACACCGTGCGCCGCCGTCATCCACTGCACGCCGCCGGCTGTCAATTCACCCACGTTGCCCATGTGATCTTCGTGGCGCATGTGGCCATCGAGCATGTAGGTGACCGTCTCAAAGCCACGATGCGGGTGCGCCGGGAAACCGGCGATGTAATCTTCGGGTTTGTCCGTGCCAAACTCGTCGAGCATCAGGAACGGATCGAGCCGGCCAGACCGTGCAGCGCCAATGCTGCGCCGCAGCTTTACGCCGGCGCCGTCTGACGTCGCAACGCTATTGATGGTTTGCGCCAATGTTCTTTGTGTCATGACACTCTCCTCATTAAACGCGCTCACGCCGCAATGGCGTCGTCGAGCGCACGAATTTGCTGGCGGGCGCCTTCGATGCTTTCTTGCAACGCGGCATCACCCATTGCCGTGCCTTCAGCATAGATAAACCGGGTATCTTTGATGCCGAGGAACTGCAGAAAGTTCTTCATGTATTCGGTCTGTGTGTCCAGCGGCGTCCCGCGGTATTTTCCGCCGCGCGTCGCAACAATGATCGCGCGCTTGTTGCCTAGCAAGCCAACCGGTCCTGTGGCCGTGTAGCGAAACGTCTCTCCTGCGCGTGCGATGTGATCAAAGTAGGCTTTCAATATTGAGGGAATGCCAAAATTGTGCATTGGCAGCGCAAGCAATATCTCATCCGCCGCCCGCAGCTCAGCGATCAGCTCGTCGGAGTAAGCAACAACGGCCCGTTGCTCGGCGTCACGCTGGTCAGCTGCTGTCGTAAAGGCGGCGAAGCGTTTCGCCGTTAAGTGGGGAACCGGATCTGCTGCCAGGTCCCTCGAAATGACTTTGCCGCGCGGGTTAGCGGCCTGCCAGCGTGCGAGGTAGTCGCCAGCCAGAGACGAGGACAGGCTGTCAGGGCCCTGCAGGCTTGTGTGAATCATGAGTAGCGTTTTCATAGGGTTTCCGGGTTGATGTGGCTTTAGTTACCGCTATTAAATGATTTATCTCATGAATGATAAATGCCAAAATACCGGCTAAAGCTATCGAAAAAACTAATATGACTGCACCCAATCGCATCACCCTTGAGCAATGGCGGGCCCTGACGGCTGTTGTGGATGCCGGCGGCTACGCCCAGGCGGCGGAGGCTCTCAACAAGAGCCAGTCGACGATCACCTACGCGGTCAAGAAGCTCGAAGAAACGCTCGATGTGTCGGCGTTCGAAATCAAAGGGCGGCGGGCGGTGCTGACAAGTACCGGCGAGCTTTTGTATCGCCGGGCGCTGCAGCTGCTGGACGATGCGGCAAGACTGGAACAGGCGGCGAAATGCGTTTCCGCAGGCTGGGAACCGGTCATCGGTTTGAGCGTTGAGGTTTTGTACCCGACCTGGCTGTTACTCGAAGTGCTCGCCAGGTTTGGTGAGGAAAGTCCGCACACGCATATCGAGCTGTATGAATCGGTCATGGGTGGCACGCAGGAAAACCTGCTGAAGGGCCGCGCCGCTCTCGCGATAACGCCCGTGATTCCGGTGGGCTTTCTGGGAGAGCCCATCATGTCGCTGACGTTCCTGCCGGTCGCGCATCCGGACCATGCCCTGCACACGATGAACCGCGAACTGACCGCGAAGGATTTGCGGCGCCATCGGCATTTGATTGTTCGCGAGTCAGGTTCACTGCGCGACACGGCGTTAGGCATGCAAAGTGAAATGCGCTGGACCGTTAGCAACATGTCGACGTCGATCGGTGCCGTGTGCCGCGGTTATGGATACGCCTGGTTTCCCGCTCACAAGATTCAAAGGGAACTGGCAGAGGGCGTGCTGAAACCACTGCCTCTTCGCGGAGGCGGCGAGCGCATGCTCACCGTGTATCTCGTTCTCGCTGATCCCGACGGCGCCGGGCCGGGAGTGGCACGACTGGCGGAGATGCTGCGCGACTCTGCAAAAACGGTCGAAACCAGAATGCGGCTGGAATGACTCGCGCCGCTGACACGGTG
>JBATFU010000175.1:0-2256 GCA_049665065.1 Woeseia sp.
GTGCGAAGCGCCCGAAGTCATGACCTTGCAGAGTGCCCGTTAGAAATACTGCGCCAGTCGTTGAAAAATTAGCTAACCAAAACGCCCCGGGTCACGGCCCGGGCAAGAACGAGACAAACCATGTCAAGAAGAAGCCAGGCACCAAAACGCCACATTCTGCCGGACCCGAAGTTCGGTAGTGATTTGCTCGCCAAATTCATGAACATGATCATGAATGACGGCAAGAAGTCCGTTGCAGAGAGCATTATTTACGGCGCGCTTTCGCGTATCTCTGAGAAGCAGACCAATGCTGAAGACAAGGCACTGGAGCTCCTCGAGCAGGCGCTCGAAAACGTCAAGCCAGTGGTTGAGGTGAAGTCACGCCGCGTAGGTGGTGCGACCTACCAGGTGCCGGTTGAAGTACGGCCAGCTCGCCGCCAGACGCTTGCAATGCGCTGGGTAATCGATGCAGCGCGCAAGCGCAGCGAGAAGTCGATGGCGCATCGCCTTGCTCATGAGCTGATGGAAGCTGCTGACAACCGCGGCACTGCCGTTAAGAAAAAAGAAGATACGCACCGCATGGCGGAGGCGAACAAGGCGTTCTCGCACTACCGCTGGTAGTCCCAACGCCTATTTGTTCAACCCAGGTTCACAACCGTGGCACGCACTACACCCATCGAGCGTTACCGCAATATCGGCATCATGGCCCACATTGATGCCGGTAAAACGACGACGACCGAGCGCGTTCTGTTTTATACCGGCGTCTCGCACAAGATCGGCGAGGTGCACGACGGCGCTGCGGTGATGGATTGGATGGAGCAGGAGCAGGAACGCGGCATTACGATTACCTCGGCCGCCACGACCTGCTTCTGGCAGGGCATGGACAAGCAGTTCGAGCAGCACCGCATCAATATAATCGACACCCCCGGGCACGTCGATTTTACGATTGAAGTGGAGCGCTCACTGCGCGTACTGGACGGCGCGGTGACGGTACTGTGTTCTGTTGGCGGCGTTGAGCCGCAGACTGAAACGGTCTGGCGGCAGGGTAACAAGTACCACGTGCCGCGCATGATCTTCGTGAACAAGATGGATCGGGCGGGGGCTGATTTCCTGCGCGTCGTCAAACAGGTAGAGACCCGTCTCGGCGCGAAGCCGGTGCCGGTGCAGCTGCCGATTGGCGCTGAAGAAAAGTTTGAAGGCGTGATCGACCTGATTCGCATGCAGGCGATTTACTGGGACAACGAGAACATGGGCATGACCTATGACGCTCGAGAAATCCCGGCGGAGCTGCGGGCCGAGGCCGAGCAATGGCGCGCGAAGATGATTGAGGCAGCCGCTGAAGCCAGTGAAGAGTTGCTCGAGAAGTATTTGAACAACGGCGAGCTCACCGAAGACGAAATTCGTTTCGGATTGCGAACCCGGACGCTGAAAAACGAGATTGTGCCGACACTGTGCGGCTCGGCGTTCAAGAACAAGGGTGTGCAGGCCATGCTCGACGCGGTCGTGCATTACCTGCCGTCACCGGTGGACGTGCCGGCGATCAAGGGCCACCTCGAAGACGACTCCGAGGCAGAGCGGCATCCGGACGACAAGGAGCCGTTTGCGGCGCTGGCGTTCAAGATTGCGACGGACCCGTTTGTCGGTAACCTGACATTCTTCCGCGTCTACTCGGGCGTGTTGAATTCGGGCGACACGGTGTACAACCCGATTAAAGGCAAGAAAGAACGCATCGGCCGGATTTTGCAGATGCATTCGAACGACCGGCTTGAGATCAAGGAAGTGCGTGCTGGCGATATCGCCGCTGCCGTTGGTCTGAAGGATGTCACGACGGGCGACACGCTGACTGACCCGACCGCGATCATCATGCTGGAGAAAATGGACTTTCCGGAGCCTGTCATCTCGGTGGCGGTTGAGCCAAGAACGAAAGTGGACCAGGAAAAGATGGGTGTCGCGCTGCAAAAGCTCGCGAAGGAAGATCCGTCGTTCCGGGTGCACACTGACGAAGAGTCCGGCCAGACGATTATTTCCGGCATGGGCGAGCTGCACCTCGACATCATCGTGGATCGCATGAAGCGCGAGTTAAAAGTGGATGCGAATGTTGGCAGGCCGCAGGTTGCGTATCGCGAGACGATTCGCAAGCCGGTCGAGCAGGAAGGCAAATTTGTCCGCCAGCCAGGCGGTCGCGGCCAGTACGGTCACGTTTTCCTGCGTATCGAGCCTCGCGCGACAGGCGAAGGTTACGAGTTTGAAAACGCGATTGTCGGCGGTGTGGTGCCG
>JBATFU010000176.1:0-7903 GCA_049665065.1 Woeseia sp.
GCACAGACGTATCGATACCGATCGCGCGCAAGGAATCGAGGTACATCGCCTGGATGTCTGGCGGTGACGGCTTGATGACGACCTGGTACTGGTAGTAATGCTGCAGCCGGAACGGATTGTCGCCATAGCGCCCATCGGTCGGCCGGCGGCAGGGCTGCACGTAGGCCGAGCTCCAGGGTTCCGGCCCGATCGCGCGCAGGAAGGTTGCCGGATGAAAGGTGCCGGCGCCCATGGCCATGTCATAGGGCTGGGCGATCACGCAGCCGCGCTCGGCCCAGTAATGCTGCAGTCGCAGCAAAAGCTCCTGGAAACTGCAGGCCGCGGGCGCTTTGTCTTTGTTCATCAATGGTTTCTTGGCCAAAAAACGGGCGCCGAAGTATAACCCGCACGTGCTGTGCCCGCATGCAGCGATTGGCAGGAGCGCAGGCACACCAGCGGGCCGGGGCGGCCGGCGAAAATCGGGCGTGCAGTTCGCCGTGATTTGCACTAATCTGGTGCGCGCTGGCCGGGCTTTGCCCCGAGATGGTGCGAATTACCGGCGGCGAGAATCAAAAACCAGATAATATTCAATGAGATACAGGCCGTATGAGGCTGGCACGCTTTCTGCACTCATATGGAACACTCCGCGGCACTGCCGCGCCCTAAACTCGATCCGGAGGATACCTACATGACCCCTGCAGAGGTGCTGGCCCTTATTAAAGAACGCGAAGTGACGTTCATCGATTTCCGCTTCACTGACACGAAGGGCAAAGAGCAGCACGTAACGGTGCCTGCCCACACCGCCGAAGAAGACCTGTTCGAAGAAGGCAAGATGTTCGACGGCTCGTCGATCTCGGGTTGGAAGGGCATCAATGAATCCGACATGATCCTGATGCCGGACCCCGCCAGCGCCGTCGTCGATGTCTTCACTGAAGAAACGACGCTGAACCTGCGCTGCGACGTCGTCGAGCCGAATACGATGCAGGGCTATGGTCGCTGCCCGCGTTCGCTGGCTGCCCGCGCCGAGTCTTACCTGCAGGCAAGCGGTATCGCCGACGCGGCGTATTTCGGTCCCGAGAACGAGTTCTTCATATTCGATGACGTACGCTGGGGCGCCTCAATGCAAGGCGCGTTCTATTCCATCGATTCAAGCGAAGGCGCGTGGAACTCTGGCAAGGTCGACACCGACGGCAACATGGGTCATCGGCCGGGCGTCAAAGGCGGTTACTTCCCGGTTCCGCCCGTTGATTCGCTGCACGACATCCGTTCCGCGATGTGTCTCGCACTTGAAGAGATGGGTCTCAAGACCGAGGTGCATCACCATGAAGTTGCCACGGCTGGCCAGTGCGAAATTGGTGTGCAGTTCGGCACCCTGAAGCGCAAGGCCGACGAAGTGCAGGTCTTGAAATATGTCGTGCACAACGTGGCACACGCCTATGGCAAGACCTCTACGTTCATGCCGAAGCCGCTGGTGAATGACAACGGCAGCGGCATGCACGTGCATCAGTCATTGTTTAAGGACGGCAAGAACCTGTTCGCGGGCGACGGCTACGGCGGTCTCTCCGACACCGCGCTGTATTACATCGGCGGCGTCATCAAACACGCGAAGGCACTGAACGCATTCACGAACCCGTCAACCAACAGCTACAAGCGGCTGGTGCCAGGCTTCGAAGCGCCGACGATTCTTGCGTACTCGGCGCGCAACCGCTCAGCGTCGATTCGCATCCCTTACGTATCGAACCCGAAGGGGCGCCGCATCGAAGTGCGGTTCCCGGATTCAATGGCGAATCCGTACTTTGCGTTCAGCGCACTGATGATGGCCGGCCTCGATGGCATCCAGAACAAGATCCATCCGGGCGATGCCATGGACAAGGACCTATACGACCTGCCGCCGGAAGAAGAGAAGAACCTGCAGCTCGTCGCTTTCTCGCTGGAAGAGGCACTGAACTCGCTTGATGCCGACCGGGCGTTCCTGAAAGCCGGCGATGTATTCGACGACGATCTGATCGATGCCTACATCGGGCTGAAGCGCGCCGAAGTCACGCGCCTGCGCATGACGACCCACCCGGTTGAGTTCGATTTGTACTACAGCCTGTAGCCGGCTCAGCGCGCGGGCGGCAAGTTGCCGCCCGCGCCGCTGCTTTCCCGCAACGAGGCACATGCTATGCTAGGCCCATGCTCAAAAACCGCATCCTTTTTGTCCTACTCCTGCTGGCCGCAGGCGCTGTCTCTGCGCAGGTTTACAAGTGGGTTGATGAGGATGGCGTCGTCCATTACTCGGACCAGCCGGCACCCGGTGCCGAGCGCGTCGAGATTAAACAAAATACGCAGCGAGCGCGGCCAACGGGCACTGCCGCAAGACCTGCAGCACGCAGCGCGGAGGCCCAGCCGGAACCAACGAAGCCGTTCGCATACACCTCGCTGTCATTCAGCTCACCCACTGCCGAGCAAACATTGTGGAATATCGGCGGCACCCTGAACGTAACGCTGAGCCTGTCACCGGGCCTGCGCAGCGGCGACCGGGTGACGCTGTACTTCGACGGCGCGTCGCAGCCGATTGCGGGCCTGAGTACGCAGTTAGAGGAAGTCTGGCGTGGGACGCACAACCTGCAGGCGGAAGTGGTGGACGCGAACGGCACCCTGATGATCCGCAGCGAACCGATCCGCTTCTTCGTGCAGCAGACCTCGATACAGAACTAGCCCGCAAGCAAGGTGGGCCAGGGCAGCCGCCCGTCAGCGCCGCCGATATCCTCGAAACCCTCGACACCGCGATCGTCGTGATCGATCGCAACCTGTATGTGCGCAGCATGAACCCTGCTGCGGAAAACCTGCTTGGCATCAGCGCTAAACGCGCATCCGGCAAGCCGCTGCTGCCGTACGTCGATGACGACGAGACCCTAAAGCACGTGCTCGCGTCGGCGCTGGAAAATGGCCTGACCTATGCGCATGAGCTGTTGCTGGCTCCGAGCGAAGTGCACGCCCATGAGCGCATGGTCGAATGTCGCGTTACCCCAACCTCACCAGCACCCGATGCTGACTATCTGCTGGTCGAAATGATTGATGTCACGCGCCGCATGCGCATCACGCGCGAACACGCGCTGCAGATTCAGCATGGCGCAGGCCGCCAGATGGTGCGCCAGCTCGCCCACGAAATTAAAAACCCGTTGGGCGGCCTGCGCGGCGCTGCGCAACTGCTGGAGCGGCAGCTAAACAATGACGAGCTGCGCGAGTACACGAACGTCATCATTTCGGAAGCCGATCGCCTAGCAGCGCTGGTCGATACGCTGCTGGGTCCAGGCGGCCCGCCGAACAAACAGCCGCACAATATCCACGAACTGCTCGAGTACGTCGTGCGCGTTGTTGAACCGCAATCCGGTGAGCGCCTGCAGATCGTCCGTGACTACGATCCGGGGCTGCCGTCTATCGCGCTTGATCGCGACCAGTTTCTGCAGGCGGTGTTGAATCTCGTGAACAACGCCTGCGCATCGCTCGATCACCAGGGCACGCTGACCTTGCGTACGCGTGCGTCGAGCAATTTCACGATCGGCGAAACGCGTCATGCAACGATCGCGTCAATCGAAATAGAAGACGACGGGCCCGGCATACCGGCGGAACTGTGGGACTCGATTTTTTATCCGCTCGTTACCGGTCGTGCGGACGGTACCGGACTCGGCTTGCCGCTGGCACAGGAACTGATCAGTCGCCATGGCGGTCTTGTCGAATTCGAATCGCGTCCTGGACGCACCGTTTTTTTCATCCGCCTGCCACTGACCGATGGAGCAACTGCACATGGCCACCGCTAAGGGATTGCGCGTCTGGGTTGTCGACGACGACCAGTCTGTTCGCTGGGTGCTGGACAAGGCATTGCGCCAGGCCGGTTTCGAGTGCCGCGTGTTTGAGCGCGCTGAACCGCTGCTCGCCGCCATCAGCGACGAAACACCCGATGTGCTGCTAACCGACGTGCGCATGCCCGGCATGGACGGACTGCACCTGCTGAAGCGGCTCAATACCCAGCTGCCGGATTTGCCCATCATCGTGATGACCGCGCACTCGGATCTCGACAGCGCGGTATCGGCTTACCAGGGTGGCGCCTTCGAATACCTGCCGAAGCCTTTTGATATCGACGACGCCGTTGACCTGGTACGCAAAGCCGCCGGTCAACGGGCCAGCCGCGATGTCGAACGGCCGAGCGCAGCGCCGCAGATACCGAGTTTGATTGGCCAGGCACCGGCGATGCAGGAAGTGTTTCGTTCGATCGGGCGGCTGGCCGGCTCGAGCATGACGGTATTGATCACCGGCGAGTCCGGCACCGGCAAGGAGCTGGTCGCACGTGCGCTGCATGAACACAGTCCGCGCGCAGGGCGTGCCTTCGTTGCGCTGAACACCTCGGCAATTGCCGCCGAGCTGCTTGAGTCCGAACTCTTCGGCCACGAGAAAGGCGCGTTCACCGGCGCTGATGCACGGCGCGTGGGTCGCTTCGAGCAGGCGAATGGCGGCACGCTGTTTCTTGATGAGATCGGTGACATGTCGCCGGCGCTGCAGACGCGATTGTTAAGAGTGCTGGCCGAGAGCGAGTTCTATCGCGTCGGCGGGCAAACCTCGATCAAGGTTGATGTGCGCGTGATTGCGGCAACCCACCAGGACCTCGCGCAGGCAGTGCGACTTGGCCGTTTTCGTGAGGACCTGTATCACCGCCTCAACGTGATTCGCATCGATACGCCACCACTGCGCCAGCGCCGCGAAGACATTCCGGTGCTGTTGAATCACTACCTGAACCAGGCGGCGCACGAACTCGACACTGACACCAAGGCGATCGATCCGGTTGCGCTCACGGCGCTTACCAATTACGACTGGCCGGGCAACGTGCGCCAGCTCGTTAATGCGGCGCGGCGCCTGACCGTAACCGCGCCGGGCAACGTGATCACCGCTGACGACCTGCCGCAGGAATTGGGCGGCCAGGTGTCAAACGAGCCGGACTGGCTGCCGATGCTTGGCGCGTGGGCGGAACGACGCCTCACTGCGGATGCCGAAGCGCCGCTGCTGGAAGAGGCTTTACCGGCGTTCGAGAAAATGCTGATCCGCACGGCGCTCGCGCATTGCGGCGGTCATCGCCAGCAGGCCGCGCGCGTGCTCGGCTGGGGCCGCAATACGCTGACCCGCAAAATCCGTTCGCTGAAAATGGACGATCTGAGTCGCGTTTCAGGCGACGAGTGAGCCTGTCAGCTCCGCAACCGTCGCGATGTTGTGGCGCTGCAGGTAATCGCGAATGCCGTCGTTGATCTTGCGGCACAGGAGCGGGTCGTAAAACAGCGCAGTGCCGATGCCGACGGTGCTGGCACCCGCAATAATGAATTCCAGCGCGTCTTCAACCGTCGTGATGCCGCCCTGTCCAATGATCGGGATGTTGAGCGGCCCCGCAACTTCATAGACCTGGTGCACCTTCAGTAATGCGATCGGCTTGATCGCCGGGCCAGACAGGCCGCCCTGCACATTGCCGATAATCGGCGTGCGCCGTTCGGTGTCGATGGCCATGCCCATGATCGTGTTGATAACCGCCAGCGCGTCCGCGCCCGCTTCGATGCAGCGTCGCGCGTTCTCGCGAATGTCGGTCTGGTTCGGCGACAGCTTCGCGATGATCGGTTTGCTTGTTACCTTGCGGCAGGCGGCAACCACCTTTGCTGACATCTCCGGATAGTTACCGAAAGACACGCCGCCTTCCTTGATGTTCGGGCAGGAGATGTTGATCTCGATCGCATCGATCGGCGAATCGTCAAAGCGCTGCGTGACGGCGGCATAGTCGTCAATCGTAGAGCCGCAGACGTTGGCAATAAAACGCGTCTCGTCAAAGTCGAGCGTTGGCAGGATCTGGTCGATGACCTTGTCCATGCCGGGGTTTTGCAAACCAATGGCGTTCAGCATGCCCATCGGCGTTTCGCTGACGCGGTGCGGCGGGTTGCC
This sequence comes from Woeseia sp., assembly GCA_049665065.1. GTDB lineage: Bacteria > Pseudomonadota > Gammaproteobacteria > Steroidobacterales > Woeseiaceae > Woeseia. Next base: position 5,938 of record JBATFU010000176.1, read on the forward strand.
GAGGCGCGGTTCGCGCGTCGTGCCTTTCAAGACGACGGCGCCGACATCGCGGTTCGAGAAACCGTGCACTCGCGTGTACTCCTCGCCGAAACCGACGCAGCCCGACAACAGCACGATCGGCGAGTCGAAGGCGACGCCGCAAAAATTAACAGCGATGGGGTTCGTAGTGCGGGCGGCGGCAGCGGCGGTCATTCGTTCTTCACTTTATCCGGGACTGCCGTATTGTACGCAACATGCTGCACCTGATTCTCTATGAACCGGAAATTCCGCCGAACACCGGCAACATCATCCGGCTGTGCGCCAATACAGGTGTCGGGCTGCATCTCATCGAGCCGCTGGGGTTTGAGCTCGATGACACACGCCTGAAGCGCGCCGGCCTCGACTACCGGGAGTTTGCGGACGTTGCGACCTACCCGAATCTCAAGACGTGCCTGATGAAGCTTGGCCAGCCACGCCTGTTTGCGCTGAGCACGCGCGGCCGCACGCCGCACACCGCGCCACAGTTTGCTGACGATGATGCGTTCCTGCTTGGCCCGGAAACACGTGGCCTGCCGCAGGCGGTGCTCGACGCACTGCCGGCAGAACAGCGCCTGCGCCTGCCCATGCGCGCCGGCAGCCGCAGCCTGAACCTGTCAAATACCGCGGCGGTTGTTGTTTACGAGGCCTGGCGGCAGTTAGGCTTTGAAGGTGCTGCAGAAACCGGGCCCTAGGTGAGATGGCGAAGAACCAAAGACAAAACAAAAACTTCCTTGAGGCCAGGCTTTGGCGGCAAGAAGGGCATGCCCTCAGAGAGGTTCTGCTCGAAACCAGGCTGTCAGAGGAGCTGAAGTGGGGCAAGCCCTGCTACACCCACGACGGCAAGAACATCTGCATCATCCAGCGCATGAAGGACTACCTTGCACTGCTGTTCTTCAAGGGCGCGCTGCTGAAAGATCCGGACAGGGTGCTCGAAGTGCAGGGGCCCAACTCGCGCGCAGGCTACCGCATGCGCTTCACCAGTATTCAGGATGTTGCGAGATTAAAGCGGGCAATCAAAGCCTGCGTCCGCGAGGCGATTGCCGTCGAAGCGGCGGGTCTCAAAGTGGCGAAGGCAAAAGCGCCCGACTATCCCGCAGAGCTTCTTGAAAAGTTCGCTGGCGATCCGGATTTCAAGGCCGCTTTCAGCAAGCTAACGCCAGGACGGCAGCGCGGTTACGTTCTGCATTTTTCTGAGGCAAAGCAAGCAAACACGCGCATCCGCCGCATCGACAAGTACCGGCAGAACATTCTTGATGGGAAAGGTTTCCAGGAACGATAGGTGAGCAGGGCGCCGAGGTCGACGGGGGTCGCGGGGTTCCTGGAAACAGCGCTGGCAGCGGTTCAACGAGACGCCTTTCGCTGCCCCGCTCCTCCCCACCAGAAAACTCTGGCGAGGTCCCGGCTGCTCGGCGAAGTTGGATGTGAAAGTTTCTTTTCCCCCTTGTCACCACGTACCCGCTATAGTCACCGCCACCTAAACCCGTGGAGAACGACTTGTCGAGTTTGACGTTGGACAGAATTGAGCAGGAACTGCAGTTATTGAACGTCAATCTTGCAGAAGCAAACGACATCGCGATGTTGCAGGCCTTCTCGTCAATGCCCGCTGATCTTGATAATGACAGCAGGAAGGCGTTGTCGAGACTTCGCGACAAGATGATGGAGCGGGCGAGGAATCGCGCCATAGTTACGACTTAAGCATCGAACCTCAACTCGTCGCAATTGGCAGCGACGACAGCACGGCCGGAAACTGCTACCTGCGCTCTGCTCGCTGGAGTTTCAGCAATACTGCGGTGGTCGCCTGAGAGCCTGTCTGTTCAGCTGCACCTTTCGCACGCGTACCTTCGCGAGGTTACCCGAGCCTGACGGCGTGCCGGGCTGTGATTACTCCGGCGAAAGTTCAACGGGCCAACCATTGCAGGCCGTGCCCTCGACCTTGATGCAGCGGTGC
>JBATFU010000177.1:0-1773 GCA_049665065.1 Woeseia sp.
CCATAATGTCGGGCCGCAGGTTCCAGTGCTCGCAACCAAAGAAACGACCGGTGCGACCGGCACCGGTCATTACTTCGTCCGCAATCAGCAGGACATCAAACTCGCGACAGATTTCGGCGATGCGCCCATACCAGCTGTCCGGTCGAACCAGCGCGCCGGTCGACGCGCCGCCGATCGGCTCCATGATGAACGCGAGCACGTTCTCCGGGCCCTGTTTCAGTATTTCGTCCCTGAGCATGTCCGCGTATCGCAGGCCGCGCTGCTCGTCGGTCAGGTCGTCGTGATCGAGATAGCAGGTGCCGGCCGGAATGTTCGGCATCACGCGAATCATGTCGCGAAACGGTTCGACGAACTGGTGCATGCCGGTGACCGCGACCGCGCCGAGCGTAGAGCCGTGATACGACGGGAACAGCGAAATTACCCGCGAGCGTTTCATCTGCCCGCGGCAAATCGCATATTGACGGGCGAGCTTCAGGCAGCTTTCAACAGCCTCGGATCCGCCCGAGACAAAAAACACCCGATCAAGTCCGGCCGGTGCCAGCGCGGCGAGCCGACTTGCCAGGGTCTCCGCCGCTTCATTCTCAAAGTGCAGGCGGTAAGCGAACGTGGCCTTGTCCATCTGCAGTTTCATTGCCGCAAGCACACGCGGATTGGAGTGGCCGATGTTCGAAATCATCGCGCCGCTGCAGGCATCGATGTAGCGCTTGCCCTCGACGTCCCAGGCATAGATACCTTCAGCGCGTTCAATGCGCGGGCGGCGGGCGGTAGTCTGGTAAAAGAGATGGCTCTGCATGATGTCTTCGCCGATGGATGCCGGAAATTCAACCTCGCTGCCGGTTGGTCTCAAACGCTTGTGTCGATAATAGCGATAGCGCAGGCGAAACGCGCGCTACAAACAATATGAGGTGCGGAATCGAAGCCGCGCGCGGCTTGCCGCTAAATGATCAGTCGATCGGGTAGCGGACCAATACCTGGCCGAGCGCTGCTTTCAACGGGCCGAGGTGCGCTTCGAAATGACGCCACTGCTCCAGGCCTTCCTTGTAAACCGGCTGCCGCACCTGCTCGGCACTCGGCGTGCGAATCGCGCGTTTCGTTTCGTAAAAACGCAGGCACTGCTCTTCAAATTCCAGTCCGCAATAATCGAGCAAGGCACGAATCTGCTGCTCGGTATCGGCCACCATGTCTTCGTACTGCACGCGGTGCACCCGGCCCGGCAGCACCCGGTCCCAGTGATCCATCAGGATCAGGTAGTCGCGGTAATACTTGCCAAGATCGGTCAGGTTGTAGGTAAAGGTCTGGCCGCGCGCAAACAGCTGCTTGAAACAGGAAAAACAGCCGGCCATCGGGTGGCGCCGCGCGTCGATGATTTTCGCGTTCGGCAGGATCAGGTGGATCAGGCCGATGTGCTGGAAGTTGTTCGGCATCTTGTCGATGAAATACGGCAGGCCGTGGCGTTGCACCTCTGTCGTTTGCAGGTAACTTTCGCCGAGTTCCCGAACCTGGTCCTTCGTCAATGTCGAAAGCACCTCCGGGTACAGCGACGCCGGGTTCTTGCGCGACTTTTTCCCGAGCTTGCGCGACATGGCAATGATGTCCGGCAAGTCCGCGGTGCCTTCGACCTGTGAATGGCTGGCGAGAATCTGCTCCAGCAGCGTCGAGCCGGCCCTGGGTAAACCGACAATGAATATTGGGTCGGCAGCAGGGCAGCCCCAGCCTTCTCGCGCGGCAAAAAACTAAGCATCCAGTGCCTTGATCTGGCGCGCCGCATTGAAC
>JBATFU010000178.1:0-10053 GCA_049665065.1 Woeseia sp.
GATTTTATAGTTATCGAGCTTACGTCATGTTTCTTTTAGATCTGGCGGCCTCGTCGAAGTGTGCCGGGATCGCGACGTGCGCGCTAATTGTATCATGACAGCGGCTTTAGTATAGAAAAGCGCAGAAAGTATGGCTAACCAAATCGCTTCAAAACCCGAGAGACTTCCGCGTCGTCTTCACATCTTGCGCGGCATGCGGATTTAGACTCAGTAAAAATGGCAGCTACTCAATAGCTTGAACGCATAAGTTAGAGGCTACTTGAGTCAAATGACAATTCGGCTTGCGGCGAGTATGACAGCAGCTGCCAACGGTCGCTGCGGTCCGCGTAAATCCGCGCCCAGAGAAACGCGCAGATGATGCCCGAGGCAGCGAGCGAAACATGAAAACCCTTTGTCACTCAATACCCCCAGGCGCCAACCTTGCGAAAGGGGCCGGCAGCCGCCTGTCCGCAGAAGCATTTCGAAACAACTGGATACGAAACATAACGCTCTTCCCCCGTCTTTTAGCGTTTACTGTCCCTAGCAAACGATAACCCTTCACGGCACCCGCGCCGTGACCAACCAACGACGAGTGGAACAGATCATGAAGTATTTAAAAATCCTCTGGGTACTCCTGATGGGCGCGACCCTTATTTCACCGGCTTCTGCCGATCACCACGGCAAGATGAAAATGGACATCGTGGAAACGGCGGCCAACGCTGGCACGTTTAACACGCTGATCGCCGCGGCTAAAGCAGCCGGGCTTGCCGGCGCTTTGAAAGGCGATGGCCCGTTAACCGTGTTCGCGCCGACTGACGATGCATTCAGCGCGCTGCCGGCTGGCACCATTGAAACGCTGCTGAAGCCAGAGAATAAGGATCAGCTCGCCATGATCCTCAAATACCATGTTATTGCTGGCAAAGTTGGCAGTGGCGCACTTGCCGACGGCGCGCGTCTCGACACGCTCGCCGGAATCGATGCCGGCATCAGCAAAACCGAAGGCAGTTTCAACATTGAGAACGCACGCATCGTGGCTACTGATATTGAAGCCAGCAACGGTGTCGTGCACGTCATCGATCGCGTAATCCTGCCGCCGGCACAAATGACGCGCGCGGAATCTGCCAACGTAATCAGCATGGCGATCGAACGCGGCGTGCCGATGTTTAATCACGGTAATCCGGAAGGAACCGCTGCGGTCTACATGGCGGCAGCTGAAAGGCTGATTCGTTTCGGCGGTCTCAACACTGAGCAACGCGCACGACTGGAGATGGGCATGAAGGAGGCCGCTACTGCCTCGAATGCTGCCGCGAGTGCCTGGGAGTTGCGTTATGCACTGGACGATGTCAGCACGTCGATGCACAACAATGGCAGGATGCAGATGACGTCACAGATGCGCCGCTAGTCGATAGACAACTAATCATCCAGTACTTTGACGCAGCGGCAACCATCACCGGTTGCCGCTGCTGTCGTTTGGAATCCCACCAGCAGTATTCTCTGCCTTAATCGATCTGCTCCACGCCGTGTGGCACAGTGAGCAGCTGTTCGAAACGATGTTTACTGCCAGCGCAATAAGTCGAGGGTACTCGCCATAATGAAAATCGCGGTTGTAGGCGCCGGTCTGGCCGGCCTGGTCGCTGCGAGAGAACTCGCGCAGCAACACACGCTAACCGTGTTTGAGAAATCGCGCGGAGTCGGCGGGCGCATGGCAACCCGCTACGCCGGTGAGTACCGCTTCGATCACGGCGCCCAGTTTTTCACCGCACGATCGCGCGCTTTCCAAAACTTCCTGCAACCCTTCGTCGACAGCGGCGTTGTCGCCAACTGGCAGGGCGACTTTGCCGAACTGCGGGGTTCCGAGATCACGGCACGACGAGAGTGGCGCGACAATCCGCCGCACTATGTCGCAGTGCCCGGCATGAATGCGCTGGCACAGACCCTCGCAAAGAATCTCAATGTCCTGGTAAAGACGACCGTTGCCAAAATAGAGCGCGACGGCACGGGATGGCGCTTGTACGACACCGACGGCCAGGAACTCGGGCGCTACGACTGGATCATCGTTGCGCTTCCCGCAGCACAAACTTCGCGATTGATTGGCGAGCACTCGGCACTAAGCAAGGTGGCTGATAGCGCGCCGATGCCTGGCTGCTACGCATTGATGACTGGTTTCAAAAAGCCCCTGCCAATTCCATGGCAGGCTGCGGTCGTGCGTGACAGCGACCTGAGCTGGGTGTCAGTCAACAGCAGCAAGCCAGGTCGGGGCGATGCGTTTACACTGGTCGCGCATTCGACCAATGCGTGGGCAGAAGCTCACATGGAAGACGATCCCGCCGACGTCCGGCGACACATGCTTGCGGAGTTATCCCGAATTACCGGCAGCGACTGCAGCACTGCGGACCATTGCGATCTGCAACGCTGGCGCTACGCGAACATCGACCCCCGGTCCGGCGCACGATGTTTTCTAGATAAAGAGATAAACCTCGCGGCCTGCGGTGACTGGTTCATCCGCGGCCGGGTTGAGGCCGCATTCCAGAGTGCGCACTCACTGCTCAAGCGTTTTGCCGAATAATTTGCGAACCATCGGGAACGGATCTATTCCGGCACCTGAGTAATGTCGGTCGCGATGTAGCCGAGCAATGTAGACCCGGACGTTACCGCATAAAGAATGGTGGCACAGGGATGCAGCGTCACCTGGCTGGTATATATCCTGCAGGCGAATGCGCCATGTTCGGCAGGGTTTTTCAGTACAGACAGGCTGACGGTATACGGCCGATTCGAAAGATTCTGCCCGTATGCACTGACATCGATCGAATGGATACTGATATTCGAGCTGACCTGTCGACCGTTGGCATCGATCGCGTAGATCAATTCACAGTTTTCAAGCACGCCGACGTATTGCGCCAGCAAGCGGTCAAGCCTGTCACAGTTGAACCAGACCGTAGTCGCTTGCCTGGCAATCACGCGCAGCCGACCCTCAAGCTGCTTGCTCAGTTTTATCCCGTCGAATCGTTCATGTTCCTCGGCTGACGGAAGTAAATTGGCCTGCATGATGTTCTCCTGGCGAGATGAATGGTCATGCCTGCGAACGCGGGCAATACCGCCAGAAAGTTGCAGAAATTATGCCAACGGCGGCGTTTTAGACAAGCCATTGTTGCGAATACGATTTTTATTTTTGGCTTTTGCGCACTCAACGCCCTGTCGCACAAGCATGGTGCAAACTTGTAACTTGGCGCACAGCGATTGTGCAAAAATGACGTCCATTAAGACGCGGTTAATCTTCAATCTCCCAAATCAGGAATTTGATCTGGATGATCGTGGCGTTCTGGACGATGAACATCACTGCCAGCAGCGACAAAACCAGAGTTACGACAAGTTTTTTTTGCATTCTCGCTATCCCCTCACGTGCTTGCCTATCCCTGGCTGACCCATGCCAGCGTTTCGTCCTTGTTGCGCATCGGAAAGTGGCGGGCATCGTTTACAAACAGGTGTCGGGCTAAATACGGTAAGGCGGACAAGACATGATCGTCTGACACTATGGAATGATTCGTTTGAGCATCTGTCTTTCTCAGTAACAAAATATGGCGAAGATTCTCAGAGTTTCCTTAAATAAACCTTAAGCTCGTGCCCTACAAGGGGTTCGGCGAAAGCAACCCGCGCGCATTCTGACCTCAATTAACGATAAAACCAGATATGCGGACAAATCAGTTGAATAGGAAGGCTACTGATATCGCTCCGGGCACGGGCCTCATACGATGGGGGCAGCGAGACGCCGGCGATCATTCATCAGTCGGCGCCTTAGATAGAACAGTAGCCGAGTGCTAGACTCGGCGGACTGTAAATGGAGTGCAGATCTTGTCCCCGGGCAGCGATTTCGCCCCGCGACGCCGCTGTGAGGGCTAAAAGATGACTGATTTCCTGCGCGCTGCCGTCCTGCTTTGCGCCTCGCTCATTGCAGTCCCCGCTTTCGCCGATGATGCGGCCGCGATCGTCAAAGCCGCCGTCGATCACTGGCGCGGCACGTCATCCTACAGTGAAATCACAATGACTATTCATCGCCCGGACTGGGAGCGCAGCATGTCCATGCGTGCCTGGACCAAGGGCGACGCGGAGTCGCTGGTTCGTGTTACAGCGCCGGCACGCGACAGCGGCAATGCAACGCTGACAAACGGCGACAACATGTGGACGTTTTCGCCCAAGGTCAATCGGGTGATCAAGATTCCATCCTCGATGATGAACCAGAGCTGGATGGGTTCCGATTTTTCCAACAAGGACATCTCGCGCGACGACAATATCATTCATCAGTATGTGCACACGCTGCTCGATACGACTGAAGTCGATGGCCACACGATCTATGAAATTCAGTCGGTGCCGCTCGAGGATGCGGCCGTAGTGTGGGGTAAGGAGGTCATGAAGATACGCGACGACTACGTTGTTCTCGTCCACAGCTTCTACGATCAGGATAACATTCTGGTCAAGTCGCTGGAGACGCTAGCGATCGCGGAGCTTGCCGGGCGCAACGTTGCGACGCAGCAGCGTATGCAGAAAAAGGACGCGCCGCAGGAATGGACCGAGTTGATCATCGGCGCGATCGACTACGATATTTCCCTGGACGACGGCTTATTCACGCTCTCCAGCCTGCGCAATCCGCGTAACTGATTAGCGGCCCATTGATGTCAATTACCCTTCGACTGGCCTGGCGCAATCTCTGGCGGCATGCACGCCGCAGCTGGCTGACCATTGGCGCGATGGTCTTCTCCAACGTGTTACTGGTGTTCCTGATCTCTTTGCAGTTCGGTATGTACGAACTGATGATCGAAAACACGCTGCGTGCTTTCACGGGTTACCTGCAGATCCAGGCGCCGGGTTATAAAGACGACCAGAAAATGCGCCAGGTCGTGCCTGACATCGATGCGCTGGCAGAACGGCTGCGTATGGAGCTCGACACGGATAGCGTCAGTGCGCGTGGCGTGGCGTTCGTGCTGGTATCCAGCAAGGACCGCACCTACGGCGTTCAATTGATTGGCGCCGACCCTGCATTCGAACCGCTGGTATCGAGCCTGCCCGGGCTCGTCGATAAAGGCCGCTACCTTAAAGACAACGCGGCGACCGATATCGTTGTCGGTTCCGTGCTCGCACGCAACTTGCGCGCCGGCCTTGGCGACGAGCTCACCCTTCTTGGCAGCGGGCCGGACGGCTCGTTTGCCGCCGCGGTTGCCAACATCGTCGGCATCTTCGACAGCGGCGTGCCGGAGTTTGACCGCAACATCGCCGAAGTGCCGCTCGGTTTTTTCCAGGACACGTTTTACATGAACGGTGCAGGCCACGAGATCGTGCTCGTCGGCGACAGCCTGGCCAATCTCCCGGCATTCGAAGCGCAAGTTGCAGCGTTATTGCCAAAAGATCAGTCGCTCGCACTGCATGACTGGGATGCGCTGCAACCCGGGTTGAAGCAGGCTATACAAGCGGACATCAGCAGCGCCTTTTTCATGTACGCGATTCTCGTCATCCTGGTCGCTTTCAGCGTGCTTAACACGCAGCTGATGTCGGTACTCGAGCGGACCCGTGAGTTTGGCATCGTGATGGCGCTCGGCGTTTCGCCTGGCCACCTCGGACGGCTGGTCATTCTGGAAACTGTATTAATGGCTGGCATTGGCCTGATCGCCGGGGCGATCCTCGGAGCGCTGGTAACCGCCTTTTTTTCCTACCACGGATTTTCCTATCCCGGCATGGACGAGATGGCGGCAACCTTTAACCTGCCTGCACGCTTTTACCCGCAGGTTTCGTGGATGAGCGCGTTCGGCGGGCCTTTCGTTGTGTTCATTTTCAGCCTCGCTGCCGCACTGTACCCGGCACTGCGCATGCACTGGCTGAAACCGGTCGCCGCGATGAGAGCTGCGTAATGCAATTACTGAACACCACCCTGATGCTCGCGTGGCGCAACCTGTGGCGCAATCATAGCCGCACGCTGATCATGCTCGCCGCAATCACGACCGGCGTCTGGGCCATGATCTTCATGACGGCGCTGATGCGCGGCATGATCAACGACATGGTGCGCGACGGCATCGACAGTTTGCCGGGCGAAGTGCAGGCGCATGACCCGGCATTCCGCGACGATCCGAGCATCGCCAACCTGATCACGCTGCCCGACAGCGAACTGATCAAGCGCTTCGAAGCAGCCGCCGTTACAAGTTACAGCACTCGTATCAATGTTCCGGCCATCGTTTCCAGTGAGCGCGACACGCGCGGCGTCACGCTCAACGGTATCGACCCTCTCCTTGAGCAAAACGTGTCATTGCTGCACCAGCAGATTGTCGAAGGCCGGTATCTCAATGACGTTGCGGATAAAGGTATCGTCGTCGGCCGCAAACTTGTCGAAAAGCTGGAAACCGGGCTCGGTAAACGCATCGTAGTGATGAGCCAGGACCCGGACAATGACGTCGTCGATCGCGGCTTTCGCATTGTCGGTATTTATGAAGCGAAGCTCGCAGCTCGTGAAGAAACCCAGGTGTACGCGGCCAAGCAAACGGTGCAGGAACTCCTGCACATCGGCGATCACGTGACCGAGATTGCCGTGAGTGGCGCCGGCTTTCGCGATGTGGCGCCATTGCAGGAAAAAGTGACGAACCTCGTTGGTACTGAACTCGAAGTATTGCCATGGCACAAGCTCAATACCTACCTCGGCTCGATGCTGAACGTCATGGATGGTTTCGTCCTGGTCTGGATGGTCGTTATCTTCCTCGTGTTGTCCTTCGGTCTGGTTAACACATTGGCCATGGCGGTTTTCGAACGCGTGCGCGAGATCGGGCTGATGATGGCACTGGGATTGCGGCCGGCCGGTATTTTGCTGCAGGTGGTTGCCGAGTCGTTGATGCTGCTGGTCATTGGACTTGCCCTCGGTTCGGCGCTCGCGTGGTTGACCGTGCTACCGCTGCAAGATGGTATTGATATCAGCCGTGTCGCACAGGGCATGGAAATGTTCGGCGCAGCGAGCGTGCTGTATCCCGAATTAACTCTGGCCGATGTGCTGCGCGCGAATATCGTCGTACTCGTGCTGGGTAGCCTCGCCAGCTTCTCGCCCGCCTGGCACGCATCCCGTTACAACCCCGTCGAAGCCATTACCAGGGTTTAGTTATGCCAATCGTACGTTGCATAAAACTTTGCAAGACCTACACGCAGGGCGACCAGGCCATCAAGGCGCTCGATCATGTCACGCTGGACATCGAAACCGGCGGCTTCGTGTGCCTGTCTGCGCCTTCAGGCGGCGGCAAGACGACATTGCTGAATGCGATCGGTGGACTCGACATTCCGGACAGTGGTGAGGTCTGGATTGACGACAAGCGCATCGATAATCTCGGCAAGGCTGCGCTCGCTAACCTGCGCCTGCACCGAATCGGTTTCGTGTTCCAGGCCTACAATCTGATTCCCGTGCTCAGCGCCTGCGAGAACGTCGAATTTGTTTTGCAACTGCAGGGCGTTTCTGCGGCGGAGCGGCGTAGCCAGTCGCTGGCAATCCTCGAAGAAGTTGGCCTCAAAGGCCTGGAGCACCGTCGGCCAGCCGAGATGTCCGGCGGCCAGCAGCAGCGCGTTGCGGTCGCGCGCGCGATCGTTTCGCGACCGGCGCTCGTGCTGGCGGATGAGCCGACTGCGAATCTCGATTCGCATGCATCCGACGAGTTGATGAAGCTGTTCATTGAGCTCAACCAGCGGCACTCCACGACATTCGTCATTGCAACGCACGATCAGCGCGTCATGGGCTACGCTTACCGCCTTATCAAGATGCTCGATGGCCGAATCATTGACGACATTGCGCAGCATGCGGCGTAGGCAGTTTTTCGTTACGTGCTTGCTGCTTGTCGGTAACGCAACGAGCGTATTCGCCGATAGCGTTACCACCAGCTTCGGCGGCAACCTGAAAAGCAATGTGCTGCTGCAAAAATTCCCGCACGACAGCGTCTTACATGAAGAAAGCGGCTCGAATTCCGCTGACGCAACGGCGAATCTTCGGCTCACCGCAAAAGCGCATCGCGGCCCCTGGGCGTTCAATGCTGATTACCAGCTCATCGCTGCTTACAGCGATTCGCAAAACAATCTGCTGTCGTCGTCAACCTTTAGTGCAGGGCAGGGCAGCCTGCCGGATGACCAGCGCCGCTGGTTCGATCTGACGCAAGGCTTCAGTACCTCGGGGCGCACGCAAAGTCTGCAGCGGCTTGATCGTTTGTGGATCGGATACACAACGCAGGACACCGTCGTGCGGTTCGGACGGCAGGCGCTTAGCTGGGGTAACGGCCTGTTCTATTCGCCAATGGATATCGTCAATCCCTTCGACCCGGCCGCAATCGATACGGAATACAAGGTAGGCGACGACATGCTCTATGTGCAACGCCTGCTGCCTTCCGGCAACGATGTAGAAGCGGCATGGGTAGTCAGACGCGATCCGCTGGACGGCGACATCGCTAGCGGCGAAGCAACTACCGCGGTGCGGTACAGCGCATTCAATGACGGAAACGAATATCAACTGCTGCTCGCGCGCTCTTACGACGACACAGTAATCGGCGCCGGAGGAAGCCGCAGCGTCGGCGGTGCGGTATGGCGCGCTGATCTTGTGCTTAGTGACGCGGATCGCTGGCGCGCGCAGCTCGTGGTGAACGCGAGCTATTCGTGGATGTGGCACAAAAAGAATGTCACCGGGTCGCTGGAGTATTACTTCAATGGGTTCGGTATAACGGGCCGCGGTTACGAGATCGCAGACATCACCTCGCGGCCGCAACTTGCAGCCCGGCTGGCCCGAGGTGAAACCTACAGTGTTGGCCGACAGTACCTGGCCGGCGGGCTGAGCATTGAAGTCTCGCCACTGTTGCTGATCTCGCCAACGCTTTTTGCAAACCTCGCTGACCGCAGCGCGTTGTTGCAGCTTTCAAGCCAATACAGCCTTGGTGATAATCTGACATTGCTTGGCGCATTGACGCTGCCGATTGGCCCGCAAGGCAGCGAGTTCCGCGGCATTCGCAATGCGACCGGCAACAACTACTTATCGAGAGATGCAGCTTTGTTTGCACAACTTGCATGGTATTTCTGACGCGGGCGCGGTTACACGTGTTGATTGCTGAAACTCAGCGATGGCGGAGAAGGGCTATTACTTCCATTCTCAACGCAAAAAAAACGGCCGGAGAAAACCCCGGCCGCCTCGTGTTCTCAATAACTGCTGGACGCTTCACGCTCGTCCAGCAGGGTTACTACTGCTAGTCGCGGAACGTCATCACCTGCAACAACGAGGAAGAGAGCACTTCACGGAACTCGGCGCGATTGCCGCTTTCCTTTACCATCATTTCGGCGCTCTTCTTCACCCAATCCCGGTATTCCCTGGCCCGTTTCTGGCCTTCGACACCGGACGGAACACTTTCAATGACCCGTATCAGGTACAGGTCGGCATCACTATCGCTATAAACGTTTGAGACGATCATGTAGTCCTTGATCCAACCTTTGGACTTGGCGAACTCTTCATTCTTGCGCCACTCGGTGGCCAGCCAATTCGCGTAATTCCAGGCGCCGCCATCTTTGATATCGATCCCCGTAACTTCCCAGTAGTAGCCACCCACCAGCGGCCACTCGTGGTTGTCAGCCTGTACACCGGTTGCCAGCAGCAGCGTGGCGGTCATCGAGACAAGGATTGCACATAGCTTGTTGCTTGTTCTTCTCATGCTTACTCTCCTAAAGGAACGGGCCAGTGTTGCCCGCTCGGTACAAATAAAATAGCACAGTATTTGGAGTCTGCAGGGAAAAACGGAAAACGTATCTGGTCCGTTCACGGCCCGAAGGACCTGAAACAGTTCGCATTTATCCATGGATTAGCGCCTTGCCCGAAAAACTTCGGGGCAAGGCGCTGATCCTATGGTTGCGGTGCAGCGCAGGTAAGCGCGGCGCTGGTTTTGCAGCCGCTATCAGCTGTCGCTGTCCGAGTCGCTGTCGTCGCTGCTGTTGCAGCCCACCAGGCCCTGGCTGTTGTTTATTGCATCAGCCACTTCGTTGGCGTCACTCAGGTTGCCGCTCGGCAATTGCGAGCGTACCCAACCAGAAGCC
>JBATFU010000179.1:0-5968 GCA_049665065.1 Woeseia sp.
GTCAGAACGGCGATCTGCTCGTCAGTCAGCCCACGTTGATTGGAGAGATCGCGGCCAAACAGGTTACCGCCGCTGCCAATATAACCTGCCGTCAGCGCGCGTTCGGTCTGCAGCTCATGCACGACCGCAGCGACTGTCGCAGACAGATTAGCGAGCTCGATAAGTTCAGTGCCCTCACGTTGCCGATCCAGTGCGTCACTGACCCGGCCAAAGGACACCCAGATGAAGCCGATCGCAAACACGGACAGCATCAGTGCCAGCTTATTGCGCAACGCCATCTCTTCAAAAACCTTCCCCATTACTGCAGATCCTTTTTGCTTGCCGCGGCCGCGCTTGCGACTGGTGCCAAGTCCTTGTCGCGATCCTGCAGAGCGCGAAAGTCGATCAACGAATCGACGTCGAGGACGATGACCATTTTCTCCTGCACCGTTGCGAGGCCCCGGACGAAGCCGATGTTTATTGCAGTGCCCATTTCTGGCGGCGGCTGCACCTCATCGGACTCGAATCGATAGACATCAGCAACAGCGTCGACGACGAGACCCACGGTGCGTTCCTGCTCTGCGCAGGCCATCTTCACAACGATGACGACAGTGGTCGGCCCGTACTCAACGCTTTCCAGACCAAACAATTGGCGCAGGTCAACGATCGGCACAACGGCGCCACGCAGGTTCAGGACGCCGAGGACATACGCAGGCGTGTTCGGAATCGGCGTTGTCGCACCCCAGCCTTTGATCTCCTGCACCTTCAGAATCTCGACGCCGTATTCCTCGCCGGCGAGCATAAAAGTCAGGTACTGATCTCCCGCACCGCGGGCGTCACCGTGGACTGCGTTATCGTCATTGTTCGTGGCTAGTGCTGTCATTACTGCGTCCCAAAATGTAATCGTGTGAGCGCTGTGCCGCTCATGCTGCAACTGACTGGTGTTTGCCGTTACGCGCCAGGAACAAACGCAGCAGCCCCGGTACATCGACAATCAACGCGACGGTGCCGTCGCCCAGTATCGTTGCGCCAGAGATGCCCGCTGTTTGCTTGTAGTTCGCTTCAAGGCTTTTGATGACAACCTGCTGCTGCTCCTGCAACTCATCAACGAGGATGCCAACGCGCTGGCCATGGGCTTCGGCGACAACAATCAGACCGTCTTCGATAAGTTTGCAGTCGGCTTCGATCCCGAACAGCTCGTGCAATCGCAGGACGGGCAAATACTGATCACGCAGCTTGAAGAGCTCTGAGCCACCGGCAAGCTGGTTGTAGTCGCCCGCCTTCACCTGGATGGTTTCAATGATATTGACGAGCGAAACGATGTAGGTTTGCCGCCCAACCCGGATCAGCTGGCCGTCCAGGATGGCAAGCGTCAGTGGCAATCGAATCGTGAACTTGCTGCCACGGCCACGCTCCGACTGAACCGTAACGTTGCCACCAAGGTCCGCAATGTTGCGCCGCACGACATCCATACCAACACCGCGACCGGACAGGTCACTGACAAGCTCCGCTGTCGAGAATCCCGGCTGGAAGATCAGGTTGTTGATCTCGTCGGGTGTCAGGTCCTCGTCACCGGAGATGAGGCCCCGCTCGAGCGCTTTGGCCACGACTTTCTGCTGGTCAATGCCAGCGCCGTCATCGATCACGTCGATAATGATGTAGCCGCCTTCGTGATAGGCGCTGAGTTCGAGCAGACCGGTCTCCGGCTTGCCGGCCGCTTTGCGTGCAGCCGGCGTCTCAAGGCCATGATCCAGAGAATTTCGCACGAGATGCACCAGCGGATCGCCGATTTTCTCAAGCACCGTCTTGTCGAGCTCGGTGTGTTCGCCGCTGAGCTTCAGCTCCACTTTCTTGCCGATCGCGTTGCTCGTATCGCGCACGAGGCGTGAGAAGCGGCTGAATGCAAAGCTGATTGGCAGCATGCGGATTGCCATGACGCTTTCCTGCAGCTCGCGCGTGTTGCGGGACAGTTGCGCGAGGCCCTCGCGCAGCGACTGCAGCTTTGTGAAGTCAAAGTCGCCGCCAAATCGACTGAGCATTGACTGCGTGATAACCAGCTCGCCAACCAGGTTGATCAGTGCATCGACTTTGTCAATCTTGACGCGTATCGACACATTTTCCTGCGCAGCTTGCGGCTGCACCATCGCACTGGCGGACAGCGCATGGGCATCGTTGCCAGATGTCACTTCCGGCACCGCCGGTTCACTCACCGGCTCGCAGATAGGCGCAAGTGTCAGCTCGCATTCGTCAACGACCCAGGCGAAGACTTCTTCTATGGCCTCGCGGGATACCGCGCCGCACAAGGTAAACTGCCAGGCGAGCTGGCATTCCTCGGCATTGAACTCGCCCTGCCTTAATGCATCAGCGCCTTCGCAGATGACCGCCAGGTCCCCGAGCTTGTCGAGCTCGCGAATAATTCGCAGCGGGTCGTTACAGGACTTGAAAATTGTCGGCAACGGCCGGAACCCGATATCCCAGCCGATAATGTTGGACGACGCGCCTTCAGTTGGACTGACATTGTCGCCATCTGCCGCACCGCTGTTGCCAAGCAGCCGGGCAAACTCGGCTTCTAGTGAGCGTGCGACCGTCATGTCAACATCGCCAGACGCGAGGCCGGCAATCATCGCGCGCAGGCAGTCGACAGATTGCAGCAGAATGTCGACCGACTCACGCGTTACCTGGCGCTTGCCCTGTCGCATTTCATCGAGCAGCGTTTCGACATGGTGTGCAAACTCTGACACTTCGTTGAAGCCAAACGTTGCGCCTCCGCCCTTGATGGAATGGGCGGCACGAAAAATACCGTTCACGATGTCGGTATCGGCATTGCCGAGGTCGAGATTCAGCAGGCCGGACTCCATGATGTCGAGACCCTCAACGCTTTCTTCGACGAAGAGCTGCGCGATCTCTGCCATGTCGAGGTCGAAGGACATCAGCTAGCTTCCAAAGATCCTGTGGCGGTGGATTCTGCGTGCGCGGCGCAGGCCACTTGCAGCGCGGACGATCACGCGAGCACCTTTTGAATCGTGGACAAGAGCATCGGCGGATCGAAAGGCTTGACGATCCAGCCGGTCGCCCCGGCTGCTTTTCCCTCGATCTTTTTCTCGCGCCCGAACTCAGTGGTCAGCACCAGCATCGGTACATACTGGTAATGCGGCAACTGGCGCAGGGCCTTGATGAGCTCAATGCCATCGAGTTTGGGCATGTTGATATCAGTCAAAACGAGGTCGACAGAGTTTTCGCGCGCGTACTCGAGTGCCTCCTCGCCATCCTCCGCCAGCACGACGTTGTATCCCGCGCGCTTCAACACGAAACTGACGAGACTGCGCATCGATGGCGAATCATCAACAGCGAGGACGTTTTGCATTTGAGCGTTCTCCTAACGTTTGCCGGCCAGCGCGAGGCAACAAAATACTCGGCCACCCTGCAGGGTGGCGGGTTGCACCGCGACACGCGCCGTCGGCTGCGAATCATTTCTTGCCACTCACACAAACAGGCGTATCGGCGGAGAGCCCCGTTTCTTTAACGAGCGCCGCGCCCGCAGCGGCGGCGGAAGGATGCTGTGACTCTCGTCACACCGGCACGCGGCGGCCCGGCGTGTGGTTCGCGCAGATCTGCCAAAGCCGGGTTTTTGCTCGAATGGCTAAAGATTTCGGGCTTTCGGACGAAATACTGAGTACCTGAGACCCGCGGCTATCCGGTTCCGCCTCGCTGGCGCCTGCCCCGAATCAGGCACGGAACGAATTTGCAGCGCGCTGCAGTACAGACTCCTGCCCACGACCGGCGGGTACGCCCGTAAGGAGGGCATATGAGGAATGAGATGCTGGCGGCACTGCTTGCGGCGACGTTACTGCCCGCTACAGTGCTTGCCGTCGAAACGAGCTTCGACGGCTTTCTGACGATCGGTGCCGGCAAGCTCAGCGCAAGCGGAATCGACTACGCCGGTTACGATGACCAGTGGAACTTTGAACCCGACACCGTTTCCGGTCTGCAGCTTGGCGTGAAGTTTACGGAACGCTGGAGCGCAACCGGACAACTGGTCATTCGTGGCGAAGACGATTTCAAACCGGAAATCGAATGGGCCTACCTTTCTTTCGCCGCCACCGACAACCTGACGTTCCGGGCCGGTCGCCTGCGACCGCCCTTCTTCGTGGTCTCCGATTACTTCGACGTGGGCTATGCCTACCCGTGGGCGCGTCCGGTCGAAGAGGTTTACATCAACATTCCATTCACGCACTACGAGGGCGTTGATGCTGTTTACCGGCACTCGCTGGGCGATTGGGACATGACGTTGCAAGGCTACTACGGCTCTGAAGATGGCGACATGGAATACCGCGGCTCGCAGATTGAACGCGCTCTCGACAATTTTGGGGGTATCGCTGCAACTTTCGATCGCAATGCCCTGAGCCTGCGCGCGAGCCATCATCGCGCCGACCTTACTTTTGATTCAATCAACGCACGGCCGCTGCTTGCCGCGCTGCGAGCCACGCCCTTTGCGTCAGTTGCCGATGACCTCGGCATCGAACAAGAGGCCGCTGCATTTACTGAAGTTGCCGCCACCTACGATACCGAATACTGGTTCGTCCGCGCAGAGGCAACGACAACCGAATTCGAACGCGGCATGGTTGCCGACCAGCAAAGCTGGTACGTCACGATCGGCAAGTACTTCGAGAAGTTCACGCCGTACCTGACCTACTCCGAGCTGTTCGCCGATCCGGACGACGGCTACAGCGATCCGCTCCCGCGCGGCGTGGATCCAGGGCTGGATTTTCTTGCCGCGAACGTCGACGCAATTATTGCGTCAAGCCGCAATGAATGGTCGGCCATCAGTATAGGCACTCGCTGGAACCTGCTCGACAACCTGGCGGCGAAGGCGGAAGTGACGAAAGTCGACAGGGTTAGTGCCGGCGGCACGGACTTCAATGTCTACAGTCTCGTCGTTAACGTCTTGTTCTAGGAGATGACCGTGACCATCAGCAAGCTCCTTCGCGCGTACCTGACGACCGGCCTGCTTATCGCCGGCGGCAGCTCACTCGCTGCCCCGGAAGTCGTTGTCATCGCCAGCTCGTCATCGCCTATCTCGACAGCATCGCCTGCGGACATTGCGCGCCTGTTCCTCGGCAAAACCAAATCCGTTAACGGTCAAACACTGACGCCCGTTGACCAATCCAAAAGTTCCGATGTCGCATCACGCTTTTACTCCGACGTCGTTGGCAAGAACTCCAGCCAGATGCGCGCGTACTGGTCGAAGCTGGTCTTCACCGGCAAAGGCAAACCGCCGCAGGAACTCGGCTCGAGCGCCGCCGTTCTGGCTGCCGTTGCCGCCGATCCGGCCCTGATCGGCTACATCGAGGCCTCCGCTGTCAATGACTCGGTGAAAGTACTGATGACGGTCAAATAGCCAGACAAGGCCTGATCGAGCGGCAAGCAGCCGGGGTCATCGACAGGCAACACTAAGCAATTCAGGAAACACACGATGTTCAAGAACCTGCCCTTTGCATACAAGATCGGACTGCTGCCGGTATTGTCCGCGTTTGCTTTCTTCCTGATCCTCGTAACGTCCTGGATCATGGGTGATCAAACGGCGCGTCAGGTAGACAGCATCGAGAATGGCTACTACTCGTCGCTTGAACTGAATCGCGAACTCTCCGAGACGCTCGAGCAAATCCAGCGGTCATTTCAGGACGCGGCGGCTAGTGCAGATCTCGACCTGCTGGCCGATGCCGATGCACTGCGTAAGCAGTTTGTACGAGCGCTGCAGGCGGGCCTCGACAATCCGGTCGTCGACGTAACACCCCTTGGCACCATTGCCAATGCGTTCAATCGCTATTACCTGCTCGGCAGTAATACGACCCGCAAGTTCGTCGAGGGCAATCTGGACGATGAGATCTTCAGCACCTTGCAAGACATCACAGCGCAGGCGGCCGAGTTACAGCGCATGCTCGATATCCTGACAACGCGGGACAAGGCCAGCATCACGCAGGCTTTTGCC
>JBATFU010000180.1:0-4840 GCA_049665065.1 Woeseia sp.
CACTTGCTGTTCCGCGCGGCTGAGAGTTTCGATTTGCTGTTCGATACCTTCTAACATGTAGCAAAATTACACTCAATTGCGCTTATTTTCTAGACATTTTGACAAATAAAGTACAATTTGTAGTAAAGTTTCGAAAATTGAGGACTACCGATGGCCAAGTTTATTCCGGTCGATACCTTCGACCTCGTGATCTACGGCGGTACCGGCGATCTCGCCATGCGCAAGCTGCTGCCCGCTATCTACCATCGCGTCGGCGATGGCCAGGTGTCGCCCGAGAGCCGCATCGTCGCCGTGGGCCGCAATGCACTGTCCATCGAGGCGTACCGGGAAATGGTCGGGCAATCCCTGCGGCATTCGCTGCGCGACGGTGAATTCCAGCCCTCGCAGTGGCAGGATTTCCAGTCGCGTCTGCACTACGTGCAGGCAGACGCCATGGATCATTCGGCCTGGGGCGGCCTGGTTGAGGCTTTGCGCGGCTTCGAGGACCGTATTCGTGTCGTCTATCTCGCGACGGCCCCGACGCTGTTCGGTTCCATTGCCACCGGGTTTCGGGTCAACAATCTCATTACCGACAACATCCGCATCGTGCTGGAAAAGCCCCTTGGACACGACACTGAGTCGGCGCGCGCGATCAACGACGAGGTCGGCCAGTCCTTCGCCGAGAACCAGACGTTTCGTATCGATCACTACCTCGGCAAGGAAACGGTGCAAAACCTGCTGGCACTGCGTTTCGCGAATTCCCTGTTCGAGCCACTGTGGCGGCGCGGCGTCGTCGACCATGTACAGATTACCGTCGGGGAGGATCTCGGCGTGGGCGGTCGCATCGAGTTTTACGACCAGGTCGGCGCTTTGCGCGACATGGTGCAAAACCACCTGATGCAATTGCTGTGTCTCGTGGCGATGGAGCCGCCAACCAGCCTGACGCATGAGTCAGTGCGCGACGAGAAGTTAAAAGTGTTGCGTTCGCTGCGCCCGATTACTGCGGCTGATGTGAAGACGCGGACCGTGCGCGGCCAGTACACGGCCGGTGCGATCAACGGTACCGCAGTTCCCGGCTATCTCGAGGAGCTTGAGTCCGGTGTCAGCGCGACAGAAACGTTCGTTGCGCTGAAACTCGAAGTTGAAAACTGGCGCTGGTCCGGCGTGCCTTTTTATCTCAGAACCGGCAAGCGGCTGAAAGCCAAGCATTCGGAGATTGTTCTGCAGTTCCAGCAGGTACCGCATTCGATTTTTGGTGACCTGAGTTACGACATCGCACCCAACCGGCTGATGATCCGCCTGCAGCCGGACGAGGGCGTAAACCTTGCGGTCATGGCGAAAGAGCCCGGCCCCGGCGGTTTCGACCTGCGACCCGTGTCACTGAACTTAAGCTTTGAAGAGACCTTCGGTATTCAGTACCCGGATTCTTACGAGCGCCTGTTGATGGAGGTAATTCGCGGGCAGCCGGCGTTGTTCATGCGCCGCGACGAAGTGGAGGCGGCTTGGCAGTGGGTAGATCAGCTGATCGCGGGCTGGGACGAGACGCGCCAGAAGGTCGAGAGCTACGTCGCTGGCTCATGGGGTCCAACGTCCTCGTCAGTACTGCTTGATCGGGACGATCGCCACTGGTACCCGGAGAGTTAGCGCGTGATAAGCGAGTTCTTTTTTGCCTCGCGCGGCGAGGCCTCCGCAGCGGCCGCGAGTCGTTTGCACGATGCGCTTGCGTCCGCTTTGTCGCAGCAGGACAAGGCGAGCATTGTATTAAGCGGCGGCAGTACGCCAGCCGATACATTCAAACGCCTGTCGCAGATGCCGCTGGCCTGGGATCGCGTAACCGTGACGCTCAGCGATGAACGCTGGGTACCGGCTGACCACGAGGACAGCAACACGCGCATGTTGCGGAACACCTTGCTCACCCATCAGGCGCAGCATGCTGCAACGCTCAATTTGTTCCGCGACGGTGTCGATGTCGCCGCGGCCCTGCCGCAACTTGAAGCCGATTTCTGCGCACTGCCGCTGCCGTTCGCAAGCGTGTTGCTCGGCATGGGTGAAGACGGTCACTTCGCGTCGCTCTTTCCCGATTTCGCGGGGCTGCGTGACGCATTGAATCTGCAAAGCGACGCCGCGTTCGTTCCTGTCAGCACTGCCGCAAGCCCACATCCGCGAATCAGCATGACCCTGTCGGCCCTGCTGAAAAGTCACGAAGTGATTTTATTAATCTTCGGCGCGGCAAAGCGTCGCGTGTATGAAGATGCCAAAGCAGGCGTCAATACACTGCCGATCGCCACCCTGTTAGCCCAGACGCACGTGCCGTTGCGCGTCATCTGGGCGCCCTGACTGCAAGGATCCAATCGATGAACCCCACTGTAGAAAAAGTTACACGTCGCGTTCGCGAAAAGAGCGCCCGCTCGCGCGCCGCGTACCTCGCGCGCATGCAGGCGGCACGTGACGAAGGACCTTCGCGTTCGACATTGTCATGCAGCAATCTTGCGCACGGCATGGCGGCCTGTGGCGGTGGCGTAAAGAACATGCTGGCCGGCAACACGGTACCGAACATCGGCATTGTCTCTGCCTACAACGACATGCTGAGTGCGCACCAGCCGCTCGAGGCCTACCCGGCGATCATCAAGCGCGCGGCACAGGAAGCCGGTGCTGTGGCCCAGTTTGCCGGTGGCGTGCCCGCGATGTGCGATGGCGTAACGCAGGGGCAGGATGGCATGGACCTGTCATTGTTCAGTCGTGACGTTATTGCCCTGTCTACAGCTGTCGCGTTGTCGCACAACATGTTTGACGCAGCGCTGTGTCTCGGCGTTTGCGACAAGATCGTGCCGGGCCTGTTGATCGGTGCGTTGTCGTTCGGTCACCTGCCGGTCGCTTTCGTGCCCGCCGGGCCGATGGTTTCGGGACTGCCCAATAAAGAGAAAGCCCGCATTCGCGAAGAATTTGCCGCCGGTCGCATCGGCCGTGCCGAACTGCTCGAGGCGGAGTCCGCGTCCTACCATGGGCCCGGCACCTGCACGTTCTACGGCACTGCGAACAGCAACCAGATGATGATGGAGTTTCTCGGGCTGCAACTTCCCGGCGGCTCCTTCGTCAATCCGAATACGAAAATTCGCGAAGCATTGACGGCGGAAGTCGTGCGCACTGTGCTTGGCCTGACGGATCTCGGAGACAACTACACGCCGATCAGCGAAATCGTCGACGAGTCTGCAATCGTTAACGCGATTATTGGCCTACTGGCGACTGGCGGTTCAACGAATCACACGCTGCACCTCGTCGCGATTGCCGCGGCGGCAGGTGTGCGTATCGATTGGACTGACTTCGCGGAACTGTCGGCCATCGTGCCTTTGCTTGCGCACGTCTACCCGAACGGCCTGGCCGATGTGAATCATTTCCACGCGGCAGGCGGCCTGGGCTTCGTCATGCGCGAATTGCTCGATGCCGGCCTGCTGAACGAAGACGTGCAGACCATCCGCGGCCGTGGCATGCAGAAATTCTGCGTTGAGCCATTCCTTGATGGACAGAACATTGCCTGGAAAGACGCAGCGCCGAAGTCACTGGATCTTGACGTTGTCAGACCGCTGGCCGACGCGTTCGACAAGGAAGGCGGTCTGCGCACGGTGGACGGCAACCTTGGTCGGGCCATCGTCAAGGTTTCTGCGGTCGACAAGGCGCACTATCACATCAAGGCGCCGGCACGCGTGTTCCTGTCGCAGGACGCGTTCACCGAAGCATTCAAGAACGAAGCGCTGAAAGGCGACTTCGTTGCCGTGCTGCCATTCCAGGGCGCGAAAGCGAACGGCATGCCTGAATTGCACAAGCTCACGCCGTATCTCGGCGTTCTGCAGAATCGCGGGCAACGCGTCGCTTTGCTGACGGACGGCCGTATGTCCGGTGCTTCGGGGAAGGTGCTTGCGGCGATTCAGATTACGCCGGAAGCGGCCTGCGGCGGTGAGATCGCGCGCATTCAGGACGGCGACGTTATCGAGATCGATTCAGATCGTGGTCTGCTGGAAGTGACGGCAGACGCGGCAAACTGGAACGCTCGCGAAATGCCAACTCCGGATCTCGCGCCGAATCACTTCGGAATGGGGCGCGAGCTGTTTACCGCATTTCGACACGCCGTTAACGGTGCCGAACAGTGCGCGACGATATTTGGCGGCGAGTGAACCCGTCGGCCCGGGATAACCGCAGCTGCGCAATTGCTTTGACGGGAACGCGCCATTGTTCGAAGATGCAGCGTGTGTTGTGACAATCAATTCGCCGGACTCTAACGCCGTTGCCGGCGCCGGCGACAGCAGAGTATCTGACAAAGTATGGCAGCAGGCAGCCTGTTAATCGG
Source organism: Woeseia sp. (assembly GCA_049665065.1). GTDB lineage: Bacteria > Pseudomonadota > Gammaproteobacteria > Steroidobacterales > Woeseiaceae > Woeseia. The sequence continues at coordinate 4,322 of JBATFU010000180.1, forward strand.
TGACATCGGCGGTACCAATGCGCGTTTCGCATTGGCACGTGACGACGCTGCCGGGTTCGACAAAGCGCTGACACTGAGCTGCGCAGACTTCGCGACCGCGGAGATTGCGATTGCCGAATACCTCAAACGAACAGGCGCCGCCGAGCCCCGGGTTATCTGTATCGCTGCTGCAGGCCCCGTTGTCGACGGCCGCGTGCGCTTTACAAACAATCACTGGACGCTCTCCTGCCGAGATCTCGCGGAGGATTTCAAGACCGAGCGCGTGCGCCTGCTGAACGACTTCGAGGCCATCGCCTATTCGATACCCTGTTTTGGCGCCGATGACTGTGTGCCTGCAGGTTTGCTGCCGGTAAGCAATCTCCGCGATCGCGACTTCACGGTTGGCATCGTCGGGCCGGGTACCGGTCTCGGTGCTGCCGGATTGCTATGCCGAGACGGCGCCCTGATCCCGATCGTGGGCGAGGGAGGACATGTCGGCTTCGCGCCCGAATCGCAATTGCAGATGCAGTTGCTCAGCAC
>JBATFU010000181.1:0-2886 GCA_049665065.1 Woeseia sp.
GACCGATTCCCTGGCGCAGAACGTACTCGCGATGGTGCAGTATTTTCGGCAGGATCTTGGTGCCTTCCGCGCTGCGCGGGATCGCGCTTTCGAACTTAATCCGCGCGACACACAGTCGATGGCCATGCTCGGCATCCTGACCGGTTACGGCGGCGATTGGGACGCAAGCGTCAAAATGACGACCACGGCGATGCGACTGAACCCGAATCATCCTGGCTGGTACCGCTTTAATACGTTTTTTAACGAATACCGTCAGGGCAATTACGAGGCGGCGCTCGATATTGCGCTGCGCATCAATATGCCGGACTACTGGGGCGACGGCCTGGCCCGCACGCTGGCCTACGGCCAGCTGGGCGACAAAGCCGGCGCAGAGGCTGCCGTCAAAGACCTGTTGCGAGTATGGCCGACCTTTGAAGCCGACTACGTCGAGATGGGGCTAAAGAACTGGGTGTTCGCGCAGCCCGCACTGGTTGATCACGTCATCGAAGGACTGGAGAAGGCCGGTCTCAACATGGTTCGCTAGATCAGTGATCGTGCGGCGCTACCACGCAACCCCGTAGTCATCGCCGTAATCACTGGCACCGCCCCACATCGTGCCCGTCTCAGCATCAAAGTAGATCGCAGTAATCGGGCTGTAGGTGCGGTCCACGGTGCGAACCTTGTAGCCCATTTCGCCGAGCTCATCGCGCACCCACTCCGGTATTTTCTCCGTGACATCAATGCGCCCCGGTTCGGACTGGTGTGCGCCGAACGAGCTCTGCATCTGGTAGCTCGTGATGTTGTGCGCTTCGGCCGCCTGCTGCACGTTCATGCCGAACTCGACCATGTTCAGGAAAAACTGCAAGAGGTTCTGGTCCTGCGTGTCGCCACCCTGTACCGAGAAGGCGATCAGCGGTTTGCCATCCTTGAGCGCGAGACTCGGAGTCAGTGTGGCGCGCGGGCGCTGGCCCGGCTGTACGACGTTGAACGGGTTCAAGGCTTCATCCAGCACGAAGCTCTGCATGCGCTGGCTCAGGCCGATGCCGGTACGGCCGGCGATGAATGCTGGAATCCAGCCGCCGCTGGGTGTGACGGATATCACCCAGCCATCGGCGTCCGCGGCTTGAATCGACGTTGTGCCGGCAACGAAGCTTTCTTCATCGCTCATCTGCCGCGCCTGCTGGAAACTGTCGGCGCCCAGTGCGTCGGCTGCCGGCGGGATCGGCGTCCATTTTTTCAGCAGCTCGAGGAACGGGTTCTTGTCGCCCTGGAACGGGTAGGGGTCGCCCGGTTTCGCATCCGGGTTGTTGCGCTCCCAATTGATTTCGCCGCGACGCTTAATCGCGTACTTCTTGGACAGCAGGCCTTTGACGGGCTCCGCCGGCGGCACGTACGGGTCGCCGTAGTAGAAGTCGCGATCGGCGAAGGCCAGGTTCATCGCCTGGTAAAGCGCGTGAATGTAGCGCGTCGTGTTGTAGCCCATGCTCTTCAGATCGATGTCTTCCAGCAGGTTCAGCGCCTGCAGCATGACCGGGCCCTGCACCCAGGTGGTCAGTTTGTAGACATCGATGCCTTTGTAGTTAGTGCTGACCGGTTCCTCGATGTGCACCTGCCACTCGTCGAGATCCTGCATCGTGATCAGGCCGCCATATTCGGACGAGCCGCGTACCAGTTCCTCGGCAATGTCGCCGCGGTAAAAGCGGTCGTACGCGGCGTAGATAGCTTCCTTGCGCGACTTGCCGCTGGCTAGTGCTTCTTTCTCGGTATCGACAAGTTTTTGTAGCGTGGCAAGCAGATCGAGTTGCCGAAAGTCTTCGCCCTCCTGCGGCGCGGCGCGCTTGTCACTGTTTGCCTCGTCAAGGTGCGGCAGAAACACGTCCCTGGAATAGGACCACTGTGACAGCACTTCGCGGCGGCGCTCGATGTTGTCGGCCTGCACTCGCTCGATCGGATAGCCCTCGGCCATCTGCATCGCCGGTGCCAGGACTTCGGCCAGGCTTAACTTGCCGTATTCCGCCAGCATTACCATCAGGCCACCCGGTGTACCCGGCGTTACTGCTGCAAGCGGGCCGTACTCCGGCGGGTACAGCATGCCTTTTTCACGAAAGAACTCGGCCGTCGCTCCCGTGGGCGCTACGCCAAGCGCGTTTATGCCAATAACCTTTTTCGTATTCGGGTTGTAGATGAGCGCCTGCGTCTCGCCACCCCAGCCGAGCGTGTCCCACATCGTTGAGGTTGCGGCAAGCATCGCGCAGGCGGCATCGATCGCATTGCCGCCGCGTGTGAACGTCATTGCACCCGCGGTCGCCGCGAGCGGCTTGCCGGTTACAGCTACCCAGTGTTTGCCGTGCAGGACGGGTTTCGCGGTTTTCTGCGCGGCGGCGGTGCTTGTCAGCAGTAATGCGCTCGTGAAGAAAACAGCGATCGCCAGTGAGATCACTGCGCGCGATGCGAAAATTGAACGATCGGGTACGGTGCAGTTCGTTTTTGACATCAGGTGTCCTGTTGATCGAGTGTGTATTTGAATAGCGCGAGTCAGTGCAGCGGCCAGGCTGAATCGAAGTTGTCGCGATTGGGCATTTTAACCTGCGGCAGGGTGTTTGCATTGAGCTCATCGTTTTCGTCGACAATGTCGTTCAGGTGCAAGACGTAAGCCGTCACGGCATAAGTGTCGTCATTGTCGAGACTGCCGGGTGCCGTGAACGGCATGGCGCGACGAATGTAGTCGAACAGCGTGGTCGCGTAGGGCCAGTAGCTGCCGACGGTCTTGACCGGCTTCGCACTGTTGATTGTGCCGAGGCCACCTGCGAGGCGATCATTCAGGCCGCCTTCGCCTTTGGCGCCGTGGCACGCGGCGCAGTGCTGTTCGTAGATCAACTTACCTTTGGCGGCAGTGCCCGCACCTTC
>JBATFU010000182.1:0-3204 GCA_049665065.1 Woeseia sp.
GTTCAATCCGGAGGCGCATGCTTTAACTAGTGGACGGCCTGCTGATCGTTGTCATGATCAAGGGTCACCCAACCGCCGTTCCATGGTGGCTCCATCGTCGGAGAACAAAAACAAAAATCCGGACCCGCGTCGCGCCTCCACAGGACGAGCAAATTTTCACCTTTTGCTGCTATGGAGATTCCAATGTCTAAAGTAAGCGTCCAGAAAGTTTCATCGGAAGAGGACCGCAAGCTGCCAATCTTCGACGAGCTAAGAGAGGTAACGGATCGCATTCGACTCCGCGCGTTCAACCTGTTTTCAAAACGCGGTTTTGGTGAGGGTGGCGACCTGGATGACTGGCTCCTCGCAGAGAGAGAGGTATGCTGGCCCGCGACCGAACTGGTCGAGGAAGATGATGAGTTTGAAATCAAGGTTGCGTTGGCGGGCTTCGATTCGAAAGACGTCACCGTTACCGCCACCCGGGATGAACTAATCATAAAGGCGAGCCGCAAGAATGAGCAGGAGAAAAGCGAGGATCGCGCCGGCGTGAAAGTTCATTGGAGCGAGTTTCAGAACAATGAGGTATACCGGCATATTGCCCTGCCGAGTGACATCGATGTCGACAACATCGAAGCCAAATTTGAAAAGGGGATGCTCGAGATAGAAGCGCCGAAACTAAAGGGCATTCGCAAGGAGTCGGCGGGCAGAAAAGTTAGAATATCCAGCGCCGACTGACAGTTTTCATTTTCTGGATCTGGACGACCAGGGGGTCGGGCTTCCAAGCCCGACTCCGCTTGCTTGGCAGGCCTGCAATGTTACCTGAGCCTTGCCAGGCTATGGCACCAGAAATACGTTGTCCTGTATCTCGTAATCGCTCACGAAACAGATCGCGGCGACCTTGCAGCGAGCCTCTCCTAGTCTGAACCTTGCTGCGGAGAACGCGGCGCCCAGCGCGCCGACACCCAGTACATGACGGCACCGGAAGCGATCAGACCAAGACCGAAAAGCCCTTCTGTAGGCCGGTTCGACAAGACGTAGCCAAGCGTCCAGCCCATCAGCAGCAGGTAGACAATGGGCGTCAGCGGGTACGCAAACGTCCGGTACGGTCGCGGCAGGTCAGGCTGTCGCCAGCGCAGCACGAAGACGCCAAGCACGGTCACGAAACTGTTGAGCGCGAGCGTGAAACCCGCGAACACCAGGATCGATTCAAATCCCGAGGTCAGGATAAATACAATTGCAATCGCCGACTGTGTGCGAATGGCGAAGTACGGAAGTCCATCGTCGTTGGTACGTGAGAGCGCACGAAGAATTGAAAAATCCTGGCCTATCACCTGCAGAACTCGCGGACCGGCGAGCGTCATCGCGCTCACGGTTGAAATCAGCAACAGCGCCAGCGTGAGTCCCGCGAACTGGCCGCCGACTTTGCCGAATGCGGCTTCTGCGGCAATAAAGCCGATCTCTATTTTGCCGGCCATCGCATCCATGGGTGCGACCCGCAAAAAAACGTAGTTCAACGCCAGGTACAACACCGTGACGACAGCGGTGCCTGCAAACAGTATGCGCGGCAGATCCCGCTGCGGATTATCGAGCTCGCTGCTCAGGTAGGTGGCCGCGTTCCAGCCGGTGTAGGCGTAGCTGACATAGATAAGTGAAACGGCAAACGCGCCGCTCATGATGAGTTTTGCGTCGCCGCTAACGGGCAGGAAGGTAAGCGATTGCGGCTCGTCGACGATCAGCAGCGCCGCCGCACAGAAAACAACGATAATGCCAACCTTGATTATCGTGAATATCCACTGCATGCCGCCGCTGCTGCGCCGGTTGCCGGAATGCACAACACTCATCAACACAATCAGCGTGATGGCAATGAGTTTCTCGATTCGATAGTCAAGATCCTGCGGCAGCACGGAGGTTGCGTAGGCGGCGAACGTCATTGCTGCGAGCGCCGTCGGCGCTGCGAAACCAATCGTTGCGGAAATCCAGCCCGACACAAAACCGAATCCCGGGTGATAGATGCGGGACAGGAAGTTGTATTCGCCGCCCGAACGCGGCAGCGCGGCGCCCAGTTCGGCATAGGTCATCGCACCGCACAAAGCGACCAGGCCGCCGACACCCCAAAGGGCCAACAGAACAAAACCGGAGCGCAGTTCGAGTAGCTGGAAGCCGAGACTGGTGAAAACGCCGGTGCCAACCATGTTGGCAATCACCACCGCGATGACGGTGGTGTAGGCGAAAGTGTTCTTCAAGATTGCGGGCATGGGTGCTGAAGATACACCATGCGTCGGCCCACGCAGTAACGGTTCAGCATTTTTCCAGGTAGCGGCCCCTGGAGAGACCAATAGCCGATCTGGCTAGGCGCGCAATCCCTGCCGAACCTCGTCAATAGCGTCGGCGTATTCATCCAGCGTTACGCCGGTTGCACCGTGATCCGCGATGCCGAGGCGCTGCAGCAGCGGGTAGTCAGCAGCGTTTAGTGATTCACCGGATGTCTCGTACTGCAGTATGAGCTTGGCGGCCGCCAGCACTTCGGCCAGGTTTGCTGCCTCCTGCACCGGCGGGTCCATGTCGAGCTGCGTTTCCAGCGCGTAGACGAGCTCGTCGGACATGCCCCAGCTTTCTGCAATGGCCTTGCTGATGGCGGGATGCCAGTCGGCAAGAATGGTCTCGAGTTCGACGTAGTCGATAGCACCGAACTCCAGCGACTTCATGAAAATGTACAGTCGGCCGAGGACGCTGAGCAGGCCGGTCAGCAGTGCTTCGTCAGCACTGATCTTTGTAAACTTCTTCGAGACGACGTAGCAGCGTGCCGCGAGCTCGACGCTTTCCTGCCAGATGTCCTTCAGTACAACGCGCGCTTCTTCCGACAGGCCTTCGTTGCGCTCTGCCTGCCGTACAGCGAATGCAACCACGGAACTCTGCACGAGCTTGTGGCCCATGCGAATGACCGCCTGGCGTACTTCGGTAATCTCTGACCTGCCGCGGATCGCAGCCGAATTCGATAACTGCAGAACGCGGGCCGCGAGGGACGGGTCGGAGCTGATGATGCGAATGACCTCATCAATGTTCACCTCGGGCCCCTGGAACGCCTGCTGAATGCGGACAACGGAATCCGGAAAGATCGGTAGTTCCAGGTTGTCCGTGTTCAGGTCGGTCGCGAGCTGCTGCACGAAAGTCGCGGCAGTTTGCATTGCGTCGGCAGACATATGGCTTTTCCCCGGGGAATAAGTG
>JBATFU010000183.1:0-6238 GCA_049665065.1 Woeseia sp.
CTGCGGGAGATGCTGCAACAGCGACCACGAAGCGCGGCCGATATGTTGTCGATCTCCGGGGTCGGCCAAACCAAACTGGATCGCTATGGTGATCGCTTCCTGCGGGTTTTGCAGGAGGCCGGCTAGGTTTACTTTGCTGGCGGCGCGCTGCTAACGGAAAACGTATCGGCGTCCATGTCAAACGGGAAACGTTCGCGAAAGCGCTTCAGCGCCTGCGCATCCAGGGTCGCGCTTGCAGCGGCTTCACGATCGCCGAGATTAACGAGCTCGTTGCCAAAAAAATCAATGATCACGCTGCCGCCGGCGTAACCAAGATCGTTGCCATCCTTGCCGACGCGATTCACGCCTACCACGTAGCACTGGTTTTCAATAGCGCGGGCGCGCAGCAGTACTTCCCAGGCCTGGTGCCGCGGGCTCGGCCAGTTGGCGACGAATAACAGCAAATCAAAATCCTGTTCCGGACTGCGTCGGCTCCATACAGGAAAGCGCAGGTCGTAGCAGACGAATGGCCGCACGCGCCAGCCCTTTAACTCAACGGTGAGCAGTTCTGTGCCGGCCGAGTAATGCTCGCATTCGCCGGCGAGGCGAAACAGGTGGCGCTTGTCGTAACAATGCCGGCTGCCATCGGGCATCGCCATTACAAAGCGATTGAAAAATTTTTCACCGTCCCTGATAACGAGGCTGCCGCAAACAGCGGCACCGGTTTGCTTGGCCATGTCCTGCAGCCACGTGACGGATGGGCCATCCATCGATTCAGCCTGCTGGCGTGCCGCCATCGTAAAGCCTGTTGTAAACATCTCCGGCAACACGATGAGATCCGTTGCCGAATCAAGCGCCGCAATTTTTTCAGCAAAAGTGGCGCGGTTGGCAGCCGCAGCGTGCCATTCCAGTGGTGCCTGGATAATTGCGACGGTTAAAGGCGACATAATCGTTTGGCTGCCTCCTCGAGCATTGCGTCATCTTTCGCAAAGCAAAAACGCAGCTTGCGTCCAACGGCCGGCTCTTTGCAGAAAACGGAAACGGGGATGGAGGCGACGCCGATCTCGCTCGTCAGCCTGCGCGCATAGCTAACGTCGTCTTCCGCCGAAAGCTCAGAGTAATCGAGCAGCTGAAAAAACGTTCCCTGCGCCGGCTCAAACGAAAATTTTGAGCCTTGCAACAAGCGGCAGAAGTGATCGCGCTTTTGCTGATAGAACGTTGGCAGTTCTGCGTAGTGCTCGGGCGTAGCGACCATGAAGTCAGCCAGCGCGTGCTGAATGGGCGTTACCACTGCGAAACAGGTGAACTGGTGTACGCGCCGGAACTCGTTCGTCAGCGCAGCCGGTGCCATGCAGTAGCCAACTTTCCAGCCGGTAGCGTGATACGTCTTGCCAAACGAGGACACGACAATACTGCGTTCCCACAGTTCGTCATGGCTCATCAGGCTATGGTGCTGGTCGCCGTCAAACACGATGTGTTCGTAGACCTCGTCGCTCAGCAAATAGGCAGATGAATCACGCACCACCTCGGCGAGTTGCTGCAAATCGTCCGCAGAAATATTCACGCCGGTCGGGTTATGCGGAAAGTTGACGACAATGAGGCGCGTTTTGTCATTGATCGCCGCCGCCAGCTGTGCGAAATCGATGTGAAAATTTGGCCGTGATTTGCTGACCTGCAAGGCCAGGTGGCGTGTAATGCCGCCAGCGAGTGTGACGGCCGGCTCGTAGGAGTCGTAGGCGGGATCAAAGACGATCACTTCATCACCGGCCCGCACCACAGCCTGGATTGCGCTGAACAAACCTTCCGTTGCGCCTGAGCTAATCGTGATTTCGGATTCCGGGTTGACGTGTCGCCCATACAGGCGCTGCACTTTGGCGGCGAGCGCTTCACGCAACGCCGGAACACCGTTTGGCGGAGCGTACTGGTTGGCGCCGGCGTGCAGGTAGTGATTGACACGCGCGAGCAGTCGTTCATCCGGTTCGAAGCTTGGAAAGCCCTGCGAGAGATTGATCGCGCCGTGTTCGTTCGCCAGTTGCGTCATCACCGCGAAAATCGTGGTGCCAACGTTCGGTAATTTGCTGTCGATAGCGTGGATCAGCGTTTCCTCAACTCAATTCCGGCACAGTCCAGCCAGCGGGCAGCGGTCCCTGATCCATGATGACTTCGCGATGCCCGCTCCAGGTCTGGATGATGGCCTCGGGCGTGCCGATACCGGCGCCGCGCGGATCTCCGCACGGGCCAAACCAGTGATTCTGCGGTGCTCCGGTCGTGCGGGCGCGCATGCCGCAATACGTTGTGCCATTCACCGTCGCCGCGAGTACGCGATTCTGGAACGTTACGTCATTGCTGACGACAGCGGCTGTCAGGTGATGCGACATGCGTTCCAGAACCTGCAGCACGGTTGGCAGCTGCTTGTCGCCATAGCTGACGATGACTTGGAACGGGCCGAAGAGCTCCGTTGTGGCCAATTCGAAATGCTCGCCCGCCAATGCGGCAAGCGGCACTTCGACCGCGGTGGGTTGCAGCGTGCCGTAACAATCCGGTATTGCGTGATTGGCAAGCGGTTTGCCGCCGAACAACACGGATGCGCCCGGCAACCCGCTTACCGCCTTGACGTGTTGCTGCATGCGTTCGCTGGTCCAGCTAAGCACCGGACCGATCGTCAGGTCATCGAGTTTGCGTTTTGCCGCGAGGGCTTTTAATTCAGGCAACAAGGCATCGCGCCAGTTGTCGTGCACGAACAGGATACTTTGCGCCGAACATTTCTGGCCGCTTGCGTTATAGGCGTCCTGGTCGCACTGCCAGGCGACGTAGTCGAGCCAGCGTGGATCGTAGTCCGGGCCAATCACTTTCCAGTCAAACCCGGCGTCCTCGAGTCGCACGCGACCCTGCATGACATCGGCAACGTGTTCGGCAACGGTGCTGGAGCCTGTAAATTGCACGAGGCGCAACGTGTCGCGCGCCTCAGTAATGAGTTCACCCATCTTGCTGCCGCGACAATGAATCAGGTCGATATCGCTTGCGGGCAGACCACAATGAATCAGCAGGCGCAGAAACTGTTCGAAGACGACTGACACTTTCGAATCGACTTTAACGACTGGTTTGTTGCCCATGAACAGCGCGCCCATTACCTGCAGGGCGGGTATTTCCAGCGGAAAATTAAATGGCGCAACGACGGCAACCGGGCCGAACGGCCAGCGATAGCCGCGCGACTCCTGCCCCTGGTGGTCGCCGGGATTGGAGAAACCACGCGCAAGAAAACGCACGCCGTCACCGGCGAAATTTTCGAGGAATATGCGTGTCACGACGACCTCGCCGAGACACTGCCCCCAGCTTTTCGGCATAACGCGCTGCATCAGTCGGGTGAAGTACGTTTCGACGTCCGGCTGTGCCATGGCAGCAGCGGCGCGGGCGCATACGCTGCCGAGCATGACGTAGCGACCGGGATTCGAGAGGGGATTATGCAGTCCGGTCTTCGGGCAGCCGCGCAGGCTGCTGACGAAAGGCGCGATATCCTGCGTATCCGGAACGCTGAGAAAACGCTGGCCGTTTAACGGGTCAAGGATGTCTTCACGTTGTCGTGAGGCATCCTGCCATTTCCCGGCGAGCAGGTTCTGCACACGGCCAGGCGCGTTGCCCGTCATGCCGTTCACGGGATCAACAGTTGCAAACTCCGGCATTCCGGGCATCAGAGCCTCCAGGCGCAATTATTTCGCGGGGTTTTCGAGGATGCAGAGGATAGCAACCTGCTCGCAGCCAAACCATGCCAATTCTCCGTCTGCGTTGTAACCGTGAGTTGGGGAGGTGATAATCGCGCCCGGTCCGCGTCGGCTACCCCGCGACGGTTAGCCGTGAACCCCGTCAGGCCCGGAAGGGAGCAGCGGCAGCGGTGACACCGGGTGCCGGGGAGCGGCTGGCGCGGACCACTTTTTCGAGCGGCATGTGGCGCTGATATTCGGCTTGTTACACGCGCTTGAGCGGTTACACTGTCCAGTCTTTAGCATCCCGCCGCTCCGGCTTACGACTGGCAGTTTTATGAGTTATCTCGTTCTCGCGCGCAAATGGCGCCCGAAAAATTTCACGGACACGGTAGGCCAGGCCCATGTGTTGCGGGCGTTGTCCAACGCTCTCGAACAGGAGCGCCTGCATCATGCCTACCTGTTTGCCGGTACCCGCGGGGTGGGCAAGACCACCATTGCCCGCATACTTGCCAAGTGCCTTAATTGCGAGAAAGGTCTGACCGCGGATCCCTGCGGCGAATGCAGCGCCTGTCGCGAAATCGACGAAGGCCGTTTTGTTGATCTGATCGAAGTCGATGGCGCATCCAAGACCAAAATAGACGACACGCGCGAATTGCTCGACAACGTCCAGTACGCGCCGGCGCGTGGCCGCTTCAAGGTGTACCTGATCGACGAGGTGCACATGCTGTCGAAGAATTCTTTCAACGCCTTGTTGAAGACGCTTGAAGAACCGCCGCCGCACGTCAAGTTCCTGCTGGCGACCACAGACCCGCAGAAGCTACCGGTGACGGTGCTGTCGCGCTGTCTGCAGTTCAACCTGAAGCGCCTCACGCCGCAGCTTATTCGCGACCGGCTCAGGTTTATTTGCAAGGAAGAGGCGATTGTCGCCGACGACGGTTCGCTGTCGCTGATTGCACGCAGTGCGGACGGCAGCCTGCGCGACGCGCTGAGCCTGCTCGACCAGGCGGTCGGCTATTGCGGCGGTGCGCTCGATGCGGAATCCGTTGGCGCGATGCTGGGTACCATTGATCGACGCCACGTGGCGCGATTGCTGAGCCTGCTGGCCGCAGGCGATGCCGCCGGCTTGCTTGGCGCGATCGCGGAGATTGATGAGCAGTTTCCGGACTACGGCAATCTGCTCGATGACATCGCCCGCATCCTGCAGCGCATCGCAATCTGGCAAATGGTAGGTACCGTCGATGCGAATGACGAGCTCGATGAAACTGAAATGCAGCAGTTTGCGGACGCGATGTCGCCGGAAGATGTGCAGCTCTGGTACCAGGTCGCGATTACCGGGCGGCGCGATTTGCACATGGCGCCCGATCCGCGCAGTGGCATGGAAATGACACTGCTGCGCATGCTGGCATTTCAGCCTGCGCGATCCGGGCACTCGGGCGGTGGCGGCAAGCAGCCTTTGCCGGCTGCCAGGCCTGCGGAAGCGCCTGCCCGCAAAGCGGCGCCAGCGCCGCGGGCGCGTACCAGCAAGGCGAAGGCTGAGCCGCAAGCGGAGGCGCCGCCTGCGGCGGCATGGCAGGAGCCGGACTGGGGGGGGCTGGTTCCCGACCTCGGTCTTTCCGGCGCCGTCCATTTGCTGGCCAAGAACTGCGGCTACGTGCGGCGCGATGGCGGCGTAATTCGCCTGTCGCTCGATCAGCGCTCGGAATCATTGCTGACGCCGCAACGCCAGGAGCAGCTTGCAGAAGCGCTGAGCAAGAAATTTGCCGAGCCGCTGCGAGTCGAGATCAAAGTGGGTTCGGCAGACGTTGAGACGCCCCTGCAGGCCGAGGCGCGCGCAGTCGATGAAAAACTGGCAGCGGCCCGCGAGTCGCTGGAAGCGGATCCGAATGTCCGCGCGCTGCAGGATATGTTTGGCGCCACGTTAAACGCAGACACAATCGAAATCGTTAATCGCGAACAGCCAGGTATGAAGGAGCGAAAAGCATGAAGGGTGGAATCGGCCAGTTGATGAAGCAGGCGCAGAAGATGCAGGAGCAGATGCAAAAGGCGCAGGAAGACATGGCCAGGGAAATGGTAACGGGCGAATCCGGTGCCGGCATGGTGCGCATTACGATGAGTTGCCGGCACGAAGTGCAGGGTGTCGAGATCGACGATTCTCTCTTCGGTGACGACAAGGACATGCTGGAAGATTTGATCGTCGCGGCGTTTAACGATGCCGTGCGGCGCGTTGAGTCCACGGTCCAGGAAAAGTTTTCGGGCATGGCATCCGGGTTATCCCTGCCGCCCGGCATGAAGCTGCCGTTCTAGTCAGCGCCACGACGCATGTCCTACTCACCGCTATTGGTTCGCCTGATTGATGCGCTTTGCTGTATGCCAGGTGTCGGCCGCAAGTCAGCGCAGCGCATTGCATTCCACCTGCTCGAGCGAAATCGGGACGGGGCGAAGGCTTTGGCTGACGCGCTGTCAGATGCGGCGGGCGGAATCGGCCACTGCCAGCGTTGCCGCATGTTTACAGAGGCAGAACTGTGTGCAATCTGCGCTGCTGAGGGCCGTGATCACGC
>JBATFU010000184.1:0-10275 GCA_049665065.1 Woeseia sp.
ACTAAGCGCCGCCGGATTCGGAGTTACGCGTGATCAATACAGACGTCGTCATTGTCGGCGCCGGCCCCTGCGGCCTTTTCCAGGTTTTCGAACTCGGCCTGCTCGGCCTGAAGTCGGTCGTCGTGGATTCCATTCCGCGGCCCGGCGGCCAGTGCAGCGAGCTCTATCCGGACAAGCCCATTTATGACATTCCCGCAATTCCTGTTTGCACCGGCGAAGAGCTGACGCAAAACCTGCTGAAGCAGATCGAGCCGTTCGACAGCGACATGTACCTGGGTCAGGAAGTCACCGAGCTTGTTGCAAAGAAGGACGGCTCGTTCACGGTCGTGACCAACAAGGGCACGACGATCAGCGCTAAAGCCGTCGTTATCGCCGGCGGCGTCGGCTCGTTCCAGCCACGACCCATCCGCGCCGAGGGCGTCGAGGAATGCACGGGCAAAACATTGCACTACCGTGTGCAGAATCCGCAGCAGTTCAAGGATCAGAACATCGCAATCTTTGGCGGTGGAGATTCAGCACTGGATTGGGTGCTGGCACTTGCAGACATTGCGCAGCGCATCACGCTGATCCATCGGCGGGACGAATATCGCGCGATGCCCTCATCCGTTCTGCGTCTGCGCGAGCTGCAGGCTGCGGGTAAGCTGGACGTCATCGAGAACGCCAAGGCAAGCCGGTTTGAACACAGCGAAGGTTATATGACCGCAGTTACTGTGCAGCCGAAGAACGGCGAGCCCGTAACCGTTCCAGCCAGTCATGCCCTCGTATTTTTCGGCCTCGCGCCCAAACTCGGGCCGATTGCCGAGTGGGGTCTCGACATCAATCGCAAAACGATCAATGTCGACACCGAGAAGTTCGAAACGTCAATTCCCGGAGTTTACGCGGTCGGTGACATCAATCAGTACCCGGGCAAAAAGAAGCTGATTCTCTGCGGTTTTCACGAGGCAGCGCTCGCGGCGTTCGCCATCAAGCAGCGGCTGGAGCCCGGTCGCAAGGTTCACGTGCAGTACACGACGACCAGTCCCATCATGCACGAACGCCTGGGCGTGGAGGACTAGTCAGGGATTGCAGTTGGCCTGCAGTTGCTCCAGCGCTTTCAAGAAACCTGAAGTTTGAAGATCGACGCTAACCGGCGCTTCCGAATAGGGCGTGACGTGAATCGTCAGCGAGTCACTGCTGTGCAATGCACCGATCAGCGCGCTTACGTCGTCTGCATTGCGCGTCGATGTAATCTTGTTGCTCTTGTCCACACCCAGTTTCAACGTTAAGGAATCGCCGTCAGCGGTGTCAAACGTGACTTCGGTATTGAACGAAGAAATAAATCGCTGCCAGTCAATGCGCGCACGAATCGTCGTGTCTCCGTTCGGCTCGCAATAAAACTCCAGCCGGGGGTGGACTTCCTTCGCGCCGTACTCGTCGCTGATGCTGGCGAGCGAGCTTTGTGACATCGTGGCGACAGGCTGGTACGTCGCCTTGTCAATGCTGCTTTCCAGCAGCCAGCCGGTTTCGTCCGCGCTGCTTGTGCCCGCTACCATGATCAGTGCAGCGAGCGCCCCTGTTGCAATGCTATTCATAGCTTGTCCTTATAATTTCATCAGCGCGCGACTTAACGTGCGGCAACGCCGAGTATTGCCCCCTGAATCAGGTTCAGCGCGGCCTGGCGACTGACGCCTGTGGGATCGAGTGGCCCTGCAGGCGTGGACGCGATACCGAGGGCGGATACTTTCGGATTGCTGAACATCAAAGTCATCGCCTTGGCGAGCTCGCGGCTGGTCGGGCCGTCCGCGACTCGCAGTCCATGTCCCGGCACTTCTTCCGGGTCCAGCACATCCATATCGATGTGGATGTATACGACATCCACACGCTTACTCAGTTCATCGATTTGTTTGCGCAGGTTCGCCGACTGCCTGCGGATGTCCTCGACACTGAACTGCTGGACCTCGTACTCGTGAAAACGCTCGGCTTCCAGTGGATCAAGGTCGCGCACGCCACCCCAGACGATATCGCTCATGGGCAAGGCTTCCGTCAGGCCGCTGGTGCGCCGCAGGTTGTGGAGTGCATGGCCTGCAGCGATCGCGACGGGCATGCCACCCAACATTCCGGACAAAGTCGTTTCCGGCACATTGAAATCGCCATGTGCGTCGATAAACACGAGGCCGACGCGGCGCGCATTGCCAAGTTCGTCATATTTCAGCCCGGCCAGCATGCCGAGGAGGCCGTTGCAGTTTGCTTCGAGCCCCACAGTCAGCAGACCATCGCTGCGAGTCTGGCGCACCGCTGCGGCAAAATTGGCGTTCGCAAGGGCGAGACGGTTCCATTCGCCGTATTGTCGATCCTGTTCCGGCGTCAGGCGAATGTCCTGAATCGGGCGCACGAGTTCACCGCCCCAGGATTCGATAAGTCTTTCCAGGCCCGCGGCGTGAATATAGTCCGGGTTAATGGATAGTTCGGGTACGTTGCGCGATCCACTGTAGGGTTGCTTGATAATGTCAACGCTGACGGCGGCCGCCGCAGTTGCTGTAGTTATCGCCAATGCGGCAAGGCCGAGTAATACTCTGCGCATAACGGATCCCCTCTTCGCTGTCAGATGCGATTTTCGCGGGCCGAGAATAGCATTGCTATACGCTGTGGCGCGACGTGCGTGCCCCTCACGCGCAGGTCACTTTGCGCTGCCGTATGCTCGGCGGCACAATTGCCGCCTCCAATGCAGCATTCAATGGATGGGACCCCAAGAATGAGACTATTGCTCCTGACAATCCTGATGTTTTCCCTCGCCAGCGAAACACTCGCCAGCGACGTGCGCATTTTGCCGATGCGCGAGCGAGCGGCAGTAATCGACCGCCTGCTGGAGGATCGCATTCGCACTGTGCTGCCCGAGATTATGCGCCGATCCGGCATCGACCTGTGGGTCATCATCTCGCGGGAGTACAACGAAGACCCGGTCATCCGGACCTTCCTGCCGTCGACCTGGCAGTCGGCGCGCCGCCGCACCGTGCTCCTGATTCACGATCCCGGCGCGGGCCAGGCGCTCGAGACACTCGCCGTCGCGCGCTATGCCGTTGGCAAGACCTTCGAGAAAGCCTGGGACAAGGAATTGCACGGCGATCAATGGCAGCGCCTCGCGGAATTGATCGAAGCGCGCGATCCAGAGCGCATCGGTCTGAACTTTTCAGACGACTTCGCCCTGGCCGATGGCATAAGCCACACCGAATTTCGGCTTTTTCGCGAGGCCCTGGCGCCCGCCTTGCGTGAGCGCATTGTCTCCGCAGAAAAACTCGCCATCGGCTGGCTGGAAACGCGCAGCGAGCAGGAGATGGCTATCTATCCGCAGATCGTGCGCATCGCCCACGACATTCTTGCAGAAGGTCTCTCCGATGCGGTGATCCAGCCGGGTGTGACGACGACCAACGACGTTGCCTGGTGGTACCGTGATCGCATTCGGGAATTGAAGCTGACAACCTGGTTTCATCCGTCGGTTTCGATCCAGCGTGCCAATCAGCCGGAAATCGATGCCAAGACATCGATTGAATCGCGCCATGATGACGACGTGATTCAAGCCGGTGATCTGTTGCACGTCGATTTCGGCATTACCTACCTGCGCCTGAACACCGACACGCAGCAACATGCCTATGTGCTGCGGCCCGGCGAGACCGAAGCGCCAAAAGACCTGCAGCAGGCACTGCAGCGCGGCAACCGTTTGCAGGATATTCTGACCGGCAATTTCAAGACCGGTCGTACTGGCAATGAAATCCTGGCGGCTTCGCTGGCCCAGGCCAAACGCGAAAATATCGTAGCGTCGATCTACACACACCCGATTGGCTACCACGGGCACGCGGCGGGGCCGACCATCGGCATGTGGGATCAGCAGGGCGGGGTGCCGGGTCGCGGCGACTACCCGCTTTACGCCAATACGGCGCACTCAATTGAGTTGTATGCGGAATCCAGGGTGCCGTCGTGGGGCAAAACAGTGCGCATCAAGCTTGAAGAAGATGCATTTTTTACCGGTGAAGACACCTGGTACATCGACGGCCGTCAAAAAGCGCTGTACCTGATTCCGCGTGTGCCGGCGACCCAATAAACAGGACACACACCATGGGACCGCTTATCCGTTCGACTGTTCTGGTGCTGTTGCTGGTCGTTGCAGCCACAGCAAGCGCAGACTTGCGGCGCCTGATCGACGAGTCGGCACTGTTGCAGATTGCTGCCGAAATCTCCGGAGAAGAAGCCAGGCGCAATCTGGATTTCGTCACGCTGCAGCATCGCATGCGCAGTGGCGCGCAGTTCGACGCTGCAACCGACCATATACTTCACAAACTTGAATCCTATGGGCTCGACGCCGTATCGACCGTGGAGTTTGCTGCCGACGGTCGAACCATGTACGGCACGCAACGCTCGCGACCCCTGTGGGATGTCGAATTCGCCGAGCTTTGGGAAGTCACGGACGCTGCCAACAGCAATAGCTCGTCCACACGGGTACGGCGCCTTGCCGACTGGCAGGCTGTGCCGCTCAGTCTCGCGCAGGACAGCCTGGGCGGTGAAGCCACCGGCAGCCTGATTGATATTGGTGCAGGCACCACGGACGCCGACTACGACGGCAAGACGCTGCGTGGCAAGCTGGTACTCACATCGAGTCAGCCCGGCGCCGTGGTCGAGCGCGCTGTCGGCGAACTTGGCGCTGTCGGTATCGTGTCTTATGCACCAAACCAGCGTTCCGCGTGGTGGCAGGAAGATGAGCGCCTGGTGCGCTGGGGGCACCTCGGTAGTTTCCCGAAAACCAGGGCGTTTGCCTTCATGATCAGCCTGGGCGAGGCGCGCAAGCTGCAGCAGCGTATGCAACAAGGCGAAGACATTCGCCTGCACGCAACGGTCGATGCGCAGCACCGGGCAGGAAAGTATCGCTTCGCGGAAGCAGCGATTGTCGGTGCGGACAAGCAGCTGCGCGATGAGGAAATTATTTTTACCTGTCACCTCGATCATCCGCGCCCCGGTGCGAATGACAACGCGTCGGGCTGTGTCTCAATTCTTGAAGTTGCGCGTACGCTGCAGACGCTCATTAATCGCAGCATCCTGCCACGCCCGATGCGCACCATTCGTTTCCTGTGGCCGGCTGAAATCGAGGGCAGCATCATGTACCTGGCCGAACACGATGACGTCTCTCGCATCAAGGCCAATATTCACATGGACATGGTTGGCGGCGGCCCGGTTACAAAGTCGGTGTTCCGCATTTCCGGTGGCCCCATGAGCTTGCCGACGTTCATCAGTGATATCGGTTTCGAGGTCGGCCATTTCGTTAATGAACAAACGCAAGCCTTCGCGTCGGGCGACAGCGTCAAGTTTCCATTGAATTCCCCGGAAGGCGGCAAGGATCCGCAGCTGGCGCTGATGGAGGGATTGGACATGGGTAGCGACCACGATGTGTTTCGTGAAGGCAGTTTTCGCATACCCGGCCTGTACCTGCACGACTGGCCGGATCGCTATATCCACACAAACTACGATCTCGCTGCCAACATCGACCCGACGAAGCTGAAGCGTGCGGCGTTTATTGGCGCAGTCAGCGCAGTCATTCTTGCCAACCTTCAGCAGGAAGACACGTCGGCAATACTGGCGCTGCTCCGCCGCAACGCGCTGACGCGCAGCGCCGATCTTGTCGAGCGCCTGGCGGTGCTCGACACGCAGGATGCCGCAGAAGTCGCGCGCATCCATTTTGACGTTGAGCGCGCCAAGCTCGATAACCTGGCGTCATTTGCAGCGCTTGATGAGGCTGAGCGCTACGCCACGCTGGGTTTTCTTGCGAGCCTGCAGTCACTCGTGGACGCTCCTGGCGTCGGCACAACCGAGGGCGATGAAACAGTATTCGTGCGCAATCCCGAGGTGCTGGGCCCGATGCATGCCTTTGGATTCTCCTACATCGAAGATGAACTGGGCGCTGCTGACTACGGCGCGCTACGCCTGCCGCAGTTTCGCAGCGCGCAGGGTTCAGGCGGCGAGTATGCGTACGAGGCTTTGAATTTCGTGGACGGCATGCGCACCGTCAGCGAAATTCGCAACTGGCTGACGGCTGAGCTCGGCCCTGTGCCGCTTGATGTTGTTCGCGAATACTTTGACGCGCTGGCAAAGATTGGCGTGATCCGCATACGAGATTGAGTCGCAGGCGGGATTTGTCCCGCTTTTGCTCTTTTCCCGGTAATCGCAACGCCCGCCCGTCCAGCACGTATTTACCTTCGCAAATGTCGGCTGCTTAGCCTGCAGAGCAAGCTCCGGCGGGGTCCGCGACCGGAATAATCCACCCGTGGCGTCCAAACGACATCAGATCAGTCGGGGACATCATGCGGATTTTTGTCATCAGCCTGCCGGAATCAGTGGAACGGCGCGCACGCATTGAAAGGCAGCTGGCCAGCCAGGACGTGCCGTTTTCTTTTTACGACGCGATTAACCTGCAAAGCGATCGCAATCACTATTTCCACCATTGCGACGAAGCGCAGTTCCTGCTGAATACCGGCCGTACGCCGACAGCCGGTGAGCTCGGTTGTTTTGCCAGCCACCTGATGCTCTGGCGGACCTGCCGCCTGCTGGATGAGCCCATATTGATTCTCGAGGACGATGCGGAGCTGGCAGCGGATTTCAAAGAGGCGCTGCCATTCCTGAAACACCACATCAGGCGCTTCGGTTTCATACGGCTGCAGCAAAACAAAAAGGGCAGCAAGCATTGCATCGTGCGGCAGCACGGGCGTCAGATCGATTTTTGCAGCCGCTATTCGCACGGCTCGCTCAGCTACGCGTTGAGCCCCGCTGTTGCGGATGCATTTATCGAACGCAGCAGCGTGTTCCAGGCACCGGTCGACATCTTCATCAAGCGCTATTGGCAGCACGGCCAGCCGCTATTCACGCTGTCGCCGGCGATCGCCAGCCTCAGCCCTGCGAGTCGCCGCTCGACAATCGCCGATCGACAGCCGGCGCGACGTTCAGTCGCCGTGACAATGCGCCGCTGGTGGCGCAAACGCTGCGACTTCGTCGCGCGCGGCCTGTTTAACCTGCGCTGGCTGCGCGCAGAAGGGCAGCGCACGACGCTCAAGCTCGCGCGCCAGGTTCGCCTCGCAGGTTTCAAAAGTGACAGGCAGGCGCTTTGCGTTTTGCAACGCAGCGCACGCACGAAAAGTGACGTTCAGAATCGGTAGTTGAGTGATACCGACAGTCCGCTTGCGGACAAGGAATTGCGACGCGCCAGCACCTTGCCTTCGGCATCGGTCACACGCCAGTCGATGAAGTGACGTTCGACACGCGCCATGCCGGTCAGCGACCAGTGGTCGGTCAATTGCCTGGATACGCCGATAGCGCCCGTCAGATGAATTTCCGTCGCGGCGCTAAAGCGCCGGTCTGCCACGCCAGCGTTCTCGCGACCGCTGGCTGGAAAGCCGGCAGCGATTCCCCAGCTCCAGAACCAGGCCTGTGACCCCGGCGCGTTGTCGTATCTCCGGCCAATCGCAGCGCCGGCGACCACGCTGCGCAATTCAGCTGACGGCAGGATTTGCGAGTCACTGTTGCGCGCATACTCGAGGTTCTCAAGGCTTGCCTGCAGGAAAAAACCCTGCGCCAGCGGCCACTGTGCGACGAGGCCAATTCCCTGCAGATTCGCCTCCGCTCGTAACGAACTGAGCCGCACGCCGAGCTCCGCAGTGCGCGCTTCCTGTGGCAGCCCTGCGCTGGCGCACAAAAGCACGGGCAGCAGCGACCGAATGACATAATGTTTTTGAGTCATTGCCCTGTTGACGTACCTGCGCCGCCAAACCGGTTTCATTCCGGGCCTCATCGTCAATGGGGCTATCATGGGGCCGGCAATGCTTCCGTCCGGCGCCACCGGCGACCGGAATCCCCGGGGAGAGCGTCCAATAGTCATGCTCAAACGTCGTTCAGCCATCGTTTATGCCGAAGACCGGCAGCTGGCCCGGCGCCTGCTGGCGGGCGATGACGCGGCTTTTCGGCAGTTCTTTGACGATCACTATGGCCGGCTATACCGCTTCGCGTTGAGCCGGCTTGGTGGCGATGAACGGGCAGCGGAAGATGTCGTGCAACAGACGATGTCCAAGGCACTGCAAAAGTTGAGCAGCTACAAGGCTGAATCACAATTGCACACCTGGCTCTGCGCAATTTGCCGCAACGATATAGCGGACTGGTACCGCGCGAAGGGACGTTACGATGAACGCATCGTGCTTGCAGAAGACCTGCCGGGAATTCGTGCGGCCGTCGAATCCTTTCATGCCCCGGAAGATTCCGATCCGGCACGAAATTTCCAAAGGACCGAGTCGGTGCGACTTATCCAGGTTGCGCTGGACCGTCTGCCCGTCAATTACGGCAACGCGCTGGAGTGGAAGTACGTGGAAGGCTACACATCGTCGGAAATTGCGGAGAAACTGAATATTGGTTACGAGGCTGCACAGTCTTTGCTGGCGCGCGCGAAACGCGCGTTTGCCGACGTGTATGCGGAGCTGACCGAGGCGGCGCTCACTACGGCGCCTCGAGGATAAAATGATGAATCAGAAGTCGAACATCGACGCGGGTCGTAACGAGCAAATGCTGGAGGAAATTCTGCAGCACGCAGAGCCGCGTCCGCGCCCGGCAGACGCAGCGGCGGCAAGCGCATATGAAGCGCTGCACAAAGAGTGGCGCGGTGTGACGCGTGCGCGTAGCCGCCAGCGGCGCGCGGCTTTCCTGGGAGTTGCTGCATCGCTCGTGGTCGCGGCCGTTGCCGGCACGCAATGGTTCGGGAGTGTGCCCGCGCCTGCGGAATTTCTGCAAATCGACGTGTTGCGGGCGAGCGGCAGCGAGGTGCATCACAACGAGGCGCAACATTCGGCAGCTCAGCTGGTGAGCGCCGGGCTGAATTTGCAGCACGGGGACGAGCTTGCGACGTCGCAGGGCACGCGCCTCGCGCTGCGCTGGGATAGTGGATCGCTGCGCCTCAACGAAAACACTCGCGTACGTTTCGATAATGCTGAAACGCTGAGTTTGTTGAGTGGCCAGTTGTATTTTGATTCAACGCCTTTCGATGCCGGCAACACTGCGCCGGGACGCATCGCGATCAATACGGCGCTTGGTCGCGTCAGTCATCTCGGTACTCAGTTTCAGGTTGGCATGTTGGCGGATGAGTTGAGCGTCAGCGTCCGCGAAGGCCAGGTGCATATTACGGGTGAGCGGATTGATGTCACCCTGGTCAAGGGCGAAGGCATGGCATTGGCAACGGACGGCCATTTCGAGCGGCACCCTGTTGCAGGCTACGACTCAGCCTGGCAGTGGGCGGCAGACATTGCGCCTGAGCAAGAGCTTGGTGGTCACACGACTGCCGAAGTTTTGCAATGGGTGGCGCGAGAAACGGGGCGCGAGGTGAGGTTCCGCACCGAGGCGGCGCGGGCTATGGCCAATAGCGAGCCGCGCGGAATCTCCTCGCTTGCACCATTGTCTGCTCTGCGTACGATTCCTTTCATGACGTCGCTGCAATATTCGCTCAGCGACGGCTATATCATCGTTGATATTGCGGACAGCAAAGACCGCTAGCTGGTTGAGGGAGAATCGGGTATCCGGTGCTGCGATTGAGTGCGTCTCGTAAAAGGCCGATGTTGAATGGCCATCGGCCGTGGCGAGCTGCTGGCCGGTTGGACAGCAGCCTTACTGCTGTGCGCGTCGTATTCTTTGCACTGATTGTCTGCGCGCCGGTCGCATCGCCTGCACAGACTGCGACGGATGCGGCGGCCACCGAGGGTCGACGCATCAGCGAAATCATCGATGCCTGGCGCGCACGCGGCGTCCCTTTCGCCTACAGCACCGAATTAATCAACGACAGCATGGTTGTCCAGGACGAACCTGCGGCGACGGAGCCGCAGGCTATCGTCAATGCCATTCTCGCGCCCTATGGCCTGACGCTGCACGCGGTCGAGGGACTGCTGGTCGTAGGGCGAGCTGACGCGGCCGGAATTGCAGAACCTGTTAATCGAAACCGACCGCGGCACAGGCCGGCGATCATGCCGGAGGTGACGGTGTCGGCGAGCCGCTACGAGATTTTACGCGAGCTGCTTGAAGCACCCGCTTTTATCAGCCAGCGCACGATTCAGCAGTTACCGCTTTTGGGAGAAGACCCGTTGCGTGCGGTCCAGCGTTTGCCTGGCAACGCGTCCAGTGGCCTGTCGGCGAAGAGCCACCTGCGGGGCAGCGCGGAGCGCGATACCGGCCTGATACTCAACGGCCAGCGCCTGCTCGACCCGTTTCACGTGCGCGACTACCACAATC
>JBATFU010000185.1:0-2247 GCA_049665065.1 Woeseia sp.
CATCAAGGGCGCGCTTGATGCTGGCGGTAATCAGGTCACGACTGTCGTGCATGCCGCGCGGCTTCGGTTTGGCCCAGCAGCGGACGCAACCATCGATGCGGAGGAATTGAGCTCCGTAGCAAAATCGTCGACCGGCCTGGCTTTGCATGCGGCGTCCGTCCGGTCTTGATACAAAAATAAGGCAGACACAAAAAAAGCCCCGCCGGAGCGGGGCTTTTGTCTTGCGAGAAGCCTGGAAAGGCTGGGCTTACATCATGCCGCCCATGCCGCCCATACCACCCATGCCGCCCATGTCCGGCATGCCACCAGCGCCGCTCTCGTCCTTCGGAGCTTCTGCGACCATCGCTTCGGTCGTCAGCAGCAGTCCGGAGACAGAGGACGCGTTCTGCAGCGCAAAACGGGTGACCTTGGTCGGGTCCAGGATGCCCATCTCGATCATGTCGCCGTACTCACCGGTTGCGGCGTTGTAACCGAAGTTACCTTTGCCTTCTGCAACGGCGTTGAGTACTACGCTGGCGTCGCCGCCGGCGTTCTTGACGATCTGACGGAGCGGCTCTTCGACGGCACGACGCAGGATATTGATACCTACGGTCTGGTCATCGTTGTCGCCTTTCAGCTTGCCAATGTTTTTGACAGCGCGAATGAATGCAACACCACCACCGGCAACGACACCTTCTTCAACGGCGGCGCGGGTAGCGTGCAGGGCGTCTTCGACGCGAGCTTTCTTCTCTTTCATCTCGACTTCGGTAGCTGCACCAACCTTGATGACGGCAACGCCGCCAGCCAGCTTGGCTACACGTTCCTGCAGCTTCTCTTTGTCGTAGTCAGAAGTAGACTCGGCAATCTCGGCATTGATCTGGTCAACGCGACCCTTGATGTCAGTCGCTTTGCCAGCGCCGTCGATCAGTGTCGTGTTTTCCTTGGAGATCTGCACTTTCTTGGCTTCGCCAAGATCGTCCAGCGTGGCTTTCTCAAGTGACAGACCCACTTCTTCCGAAATTACCTGGCCACCGGTCAGGATCGCGATGTCCTGCAGCATGGCCTTGCGACGATCACCGAAGCCCGGTGCTTTGACAGCAGCGACCTTGACGATACCGCGGATGTTGTTAACAACGAGAGTTGCCAGCGCTTCGCCTTCAACGTCTTCTGCAACGATCAGGAGCGGACGGCCAGACTTCGCAACGCCTTCGAGTACCGGCAGCAGATCGCGAATGTTCGAGATCTTCTTGTCGTACAGAAGGATCAGCGGATTCTCGAGCTCAACGCTCTGACTCTGCTGGTTGTTGATGAAGTACGGGGACAGGTAGCCGCGATCAAACTGCATGCCTTCGACAACGTCCAGCTCGTTTGCGAGACCGGAGCCTTCCTCAACCGTGATCACGCCTTCCTTGCCGACTTTCTTCATGGCATTGGAGATGATCTCACCGATTTCGGTGTCGGAGTTTGCGGAGATAGAACCAACCTGCGAGATGGCTTTGTCATCATCGCAAGGCTTCGACATTTTCTTCAGCTCTGCAACGATGGCCAGTGAGGCTTTATCGATGCCGCGCTTCAGATCCATCGGGTTCATGCCGGCGGCAACTGACTTCAAGCCTTCGCGCAGGATAGCCTGGGCGAGAACCGTGGCGGTCGTCGTGCCATCACCTGCAACGTCAGAGGTCTGGGAAGCAACTTCCTTGACCATCTGCGCGCCCATGTTTTCAAACTTGTTCTCGAGCTCGATCTCTTTGGCAACCGAGACACCGTCTTTGGTGACGGTCGGAGCGCCGAAGCTCTTGTCGAGTACAACGTTACGGCCTTTCGGGCCCAGCGTGACTTTCACCGCATTCGCCAGGATGTTGACACCCGCGAACATCTTCTGGCGCGCGTCGTCACTGAAACGAACTTCTTTAGCAGCCATGATATTTCCTCTGTTTAATTCGAATTGACGCGCTTTCTGCGCGCCGTATTACTGATCGGTAAAGCGAATGGTGGTGCGAGCGCCTTAGCCCTCGATAACCGCCATCACGTCGTCTTCTTTCATTACCAGAAGATCTTCGCCATCAACCTTGACCTCGGTGCCGCTGTACTTGCCGAACAACACCTTGTCGCCTTTCTTGATATCAAGAGCACGGACTTCGCCGTTCTCAAGGATCTTGCCTTTACCAACGGCGATGACTTCACCCTTGATCGGCTTTTCTGCTGCTGCGTCTGGAATCACGATACCGCCCGGGCTGGTACGCTCTTCTTCCATACGCTTTACGATGA